>CAYQEW010000012.1:13883-20854 GCA_964416605.1 uncultured Bacteriovoracaceae bacterium
CTATAGCGATTATCAAAAACTTTATACGGAAAGTGAGTACGCTGCTTGGCTTTGTGCATGGGGATTTAGAGCGAACCATTTTACTGTTCTTGTCAATGAACTGACTCACTTAAACAGCATCGAGGGAGTGAACACATTCCTTAAAAATAATGGGATAAAACTTAATGCCAGTGGCGGCGAAGTGAAAGGAACTCCAGAGGTTTATTTAGAGCAGTCTTCCACTTTAGCAGATTCTGCAATGGTTGAGTTTACGGATGGAAGTTATAAAATACCAGCCTGTTATTATGAATTTGCCAAACGTTATGAAGTGGCTCCAGGAAAGCTTTATAGCGGTTTTGTGGCAAAGTCTGCAGATAAAATTTTTGAAAGTACGAATAGCGCGCAATCTTAAATTTGTGAGCACCAGTGACTATGGTGCTCATTTATTTTTCTCTGTGTTGGTAAAATATCACATTCTTTTTTTCTTAACGGACAACGAGTTTGAAAAGCGCAACCCTTCGGAGGATTAAGAGGTGAAGGGAGTTCTCCCACAATTGCCTTAAAGGAAAAATGTTCATTGCCTAGTTCCGGAACACTCGCAAGCAGAGCCTTGGTGTAGGGATGAACGGGATTATTTAAAACAATCTCTGCTGGACCGTACTCACACATTCTTCCTAGGTAAAGGACCATAACTTGACTGGCAAGAAACTTGACCACGGAGATATCGTGAGAAATAAAAATATAAGTAAGCCCTAATTCTTTTTGTAGGTCTTTAAGAAGATTGAGGACTTGTGATTGCACCGAAACATCCAGCGCCGAAACAGGCTCATCCAAGATAAGAATTTGTGGTTTTAAAATAAGAGCCCTGGAAATACCCACGCGCTGTCTTTGCCCACCGCTGAGCATATGGGGATAACGGTTGATATATTCAGGTGGCAGTCCGACTAGCTCCATGACTTCAAGAGCTTTTTGGAGGCATTCTTTTTTCGAGAGAGAAGAGTTGACCAAAAGAGGCTCTGCAATGAGTTCTCCAATCTTTTTGCGAGGGTTAAGACTACTGTAGGGATCTTGAAAAACCATTTGAATGCGAGAATAGAATTCACTTTTTTTAAGAGCAAAGGCATTTTCATCACTGAGTAAATAATCTCCGTGCGAGGGCTTTTCAAGACGCATGAGGTATTTGGCAAGCGTGCTTTTGCCGCAGCCCGATTCTCCCACGATGGCGAGAGTTTCACCTCGTTTTATTTCTAAACTCACATCATCGAGAGCTTTAACGACTTTATTTGGGGAGACATTATAATATTTTTTGGCATGATTTAATTTTAAAATAATGTCACTCATATTCGTTTCTCATTGTTTAGTGGATGAAGACATGCCACCAAGGGATTCCCAAAAACTAGATTGTTTTCCAAACACTCTTTCTGAGCATAAGCACAGCGAGGAGCAAATTGGCAGCCCGCCGCTCGGTGCACTAAATCAGGAACTCTTCCCTCAATCGTATAAAGTTTTTCATGGATTTTATGATTAGCGGGAAGAGATTTAAGGAGTCCGTGAGTGTAAGGATGTCTTGGATTTTTAATAATATCGGAAGTTTTTCCATACTCAATTTTTTCTCCCGCATACATGACCATTAATTTATCCGTCATATGAGAGACAACACCTAAATCATGAGTGATCAGTATCAGAGACATCTTCTCTTCTTCTTGAAGCTTTTTAAGGAGCGCGAGAATTTGTGCTTGGATCGTGACATCAAGAGCTGTTGTCGGTTCATCGGCGATCAGCAGATCAGGTTTTAAGGCAATACTCATCGCAATCATAATGCGTTGACACATTCCACCAGATAATTGGTGAGGGTAAACACTTAAGCGTGATTTCGCGTCAGGAATTCCCACTTGATCAAGAAGGCGAAGTGTTTCCAGTCGAGCTTCTTTTGGAGAGTATTTTTCGCTCGTTCGAAGAGTTTCCATCATTTGGTATTCGATAGTGAAAGAAGGATTGAGAGCGGTCATGGGATTTTGAAAAATCATGGCAATTTTTTTGCCGCGAATTCCTTGCCATTCTTTTTCCGTGGCATGGAGTAAAGAAGTGCCATTGTAATTCATTTTATTTGCGCTCATATGAGCTTGCAGCGGGAGTAATCCTAAAAGTGTTTTAGACGTAATACTTTTGCCGCATCCCGATTCACCGGCAATCCCGAGCGATTCACCTTTTTGTAAATTAAAACTGAGGTTGCTAATAGCTTTAAGTTCTCCGCGTCTGGTGTCAAAAGTTATATTTAAATTTTCTACTTCTAAAAAAGAACTCATATTATTTTTTTAATTTTGGATCGAGAGCATCTCGAAGTCCATCTCCAAATAAATTAAAGGCTAAAACGGAAACAAGAATACAAAAGCCAGGAAAGGTGACGAGCCAAGGAGCTGATTCAATAAAAGGTCTTGCATCCGCAAGCATCGTTCCCCATTCGGGGATCGGAGGTTGTGCCCCAAGTCCGAGAAACCCAAGTGCTGCGGCATCGAGAATGGCATTACTAAAATTAAGACTTCCTTGCACGATGAGAGGAGCAAGACAGTTCGGAAAAATATTAAGAAAGAGAATGCGAAAATGACTTGCTCCAAAACTTTTCACCGCAAGCACATATTGTTTTTCTTTTTCTTCCAAAACACTGGCTCGCACCAAACGAATAAAACTAGGGAGTGAAACAATGCTGACGGCAATGACGGTATTGAGAAGACTAGGTCCGAGAATGGCAACGACCACAATCGCGAGAAGAATACTTGGCAGCGCCATCATCAGATCGACTAGACGCATGATTTGGCGATCGACAAATCCACCCATATAACCAGCAATAAGCCCCAAAAAACTTCCTACCGTGACAGAAATAAGAACACATAAAAATCCAATTCCTAAAGAGACTCGCGCTCCATAAATAAGACGGCTTAAAAGATCTCTGCCCACATCATCTGTTCCTAAAAAATGATGAGGGGAAAAAGGTTTTAATTTAAGTGTGCTCACATCTAAAATAAGTGGATCATGGGGCGCTAGCAAAGGAGCGAAAAGAGCCACGAGGCACAAAAGAACAATAATCCAAAAGCCAATCAAAGCTCCCTTATTTTGTTTGAAATAATAGATAAATTCTTTCATTTATGACCTCATCCTTGGATTGATCCAGTGATAAAGAAAATCAACAAAGGAATTGATAATGACAATAAATGTGGCAATAAGAAGGATACCACTTTGAATAACAGGATAATCTCTGGAGGTCACACTCGCGACCATCCACTTGCCGATGCCAGGCCAAGAAAAAATTGTTTCCGTGAGAATCGCTCCCGTAATAATCGAGCCAAACATAAGACCAATAACGGTTACGACGGGAATGAGGGCATTTCTAAGCGCATGAACAAAAACAATTTTTTGGGGACTTAAGCCTTTGGCTTTAGCCGTTTCAATATAGCTTTCACCAAGAACTTCGAGCATACTGGATCTTGTCATACGCACAATAACAGCAAGGGGAATCGTCCCGAGCACAATCGCAGGAAGAATAAGATGTTTGAGAGCATCGATAAAAGCTGGCATTCCTTCTCCAGATAAAAAACTATCAATGAGTAAAAAACCAGTGATGGGTTCAATATCATAGATAATCGAAATGCGCCCTGAAACAGGAGTGAGTCCTAAGCTGACTGAGAAAATGAGAATCAGCACAAGGCCCCACCAAAAAATAGGCATAGAATACCCCATGAGTGAAACTCCCATAATACCGTAATCAAGGGGCTTGTTGCGATTCATGGCAGCGAGAATCCCTAAAGGAATTCCGAGGAGAATAGCAAAAAAAAGACTGAACATACCGAGTTCAAAAGTTGCAGGAAAACGCGCTTTAAATTCTTGCCACACAGGTTGCTTCGAAACAATGCTTGTTCCCAAATCGCCAGAAGCAATATTTTTAATAAAGATAAAGTATTGAGTGGGAAGACTTTTATTCAGTCCAAGATTTTCGTTAATGCGAGCATATTCTTCAGGAGAGCCGCCGCGTTCACCTAACATGAGGAGTGCAGGATCTCCTGGAACCATGCGAATGAGTCCAAAACTAAGAAGAGTAATTCCTAAAAAAAGAGAGAGGAATTGAATAAGTTTTTTGAACAAAAAGGTCATAGCTTTTTATTTGAGTTCAACATAATAAAAATTATCAGAACCCAAAGGATCCATTTCATAGCCAGCCACATTTTTTCTCATCGCTCGAAAGGTGATGGAATGGGCAATCGGCACCCAAGGAGCCTCTTCTTTAGCCAGTATTTGCGCTTCTTTATACAGTTTAGTGCGTTCACTTAGGTCGGTGATACTTTTTGCTTTATTCACGATTTCATCAAAATGTTTATTGCACCAAAAAGCTCGATTCGCTCCAGCATCGCTTGCCGCACAGCTCAAAAGAACATTGAGAAAATTATCGGGATCTCCGTTGTCTCCCGTCCATCCCATTTGGAGAAGTTGGTGCTCACCTTTTTTTGATTTTTCTAAATAAGTGGGCCAATCATAGGAAATGAGTTTGGCTCTTACTCCAATCTTTGCCAAGTCAGCCATCATCATTTCGCCCATTTTTTTTCCATTGGGATTGTACGGACGACTCACCGGTAACGTCCAAAGCTCGACGTCAAAACCTCTGGGAAAACCAGCTTGAGTGAGCATCTCTTTAGCTTTAGCCGGATCATACTCGTATTCTTTCACTTCATCGTTATAAGACCACATAGTCGGAGGAATGGGGTTTTTCGCGGTTTCTCCTTGTCCCAAATAGATGGCATCAATATAGGATTTTTTATTGAGAGCATGGTTGAGGGCGACACGCACCATTTTATTGTCAAAAGGTTTTTTGAGAACATTAAAAGCGAGGTAGCCGACATTGAGTCCTGCTTTAGACATAACGGTGATATCTGAATTTTTTTTCATGTCTTCAAGGTCCGTAGGAGAAGGGTAGGAAATAAAATGGCATTCTCCTGTTTTCAGCTTTTGAAAACGAACACTGGCATCAGGAGTGATTGCAAAAACCAGCTTTTTAATTTTAGGACTTCCTTGAAAATAATCAGGATTGGCATTAAAGCGAATGAGGGTGTCTTTGACATAAGATTTAAAGATAAAGGGGCCCGTGCCAATGGGTTCGTTGTCGATATTTTCTTTCTTGTTTTGTTTAATTAAATAATCTCCGTATTCTTTTGAGAGGATACTGGCAAAGTCCATAGCAAGGTTTGCGAGAAAAGGTGTTTCAGGTTTAGCAAGAATGAATTTAATGCTGAATTCATCTATTTTGATAATATCGACAATGAGTTTATCCATTTCCATAGAATAGAAATATTCGTACGCGCCTCCACCAACTTTATGGTAAGGGTTGCTTTTATCCATTTGTCTTTTAAAGCTAAAAATAACGTCATCTGCATTTAGGTTTCGACTTGGAGTAAAGCCAAAATTGCTGTGAAATTTAACATTTTCTTGAAGATGGAAAATGTATTCTTTTCCATCCGCTGATATCTCCCAACTTTTAGCAAGAGCGGGAACAACTTCAGAGGTGCCATATTTAAATTGAGTGAGGCGATCATAGATGGGCTTAGAGGAAGCATTAAAGCTTGTTCCATCAGTTATGATTTGTGGGTTAAAAGAACTAGGGCTTCCTTCTGAACAGTAAACAAAAGTGTTTGAATCATTGTTCTTGTTAGAGCTACATGCCAGCAAAAAAATAAAACCAGTTAAGTAAAAATATTTCATCCATTGATCCTTTAATTAAACTATTGTTTAAATAATACTGCCACGATAGAATAAGCATCGTAACATTTCAAGGTAAGAATCATGTCAATTAAACTCTATAGCACGCTGACTCGAAATAAAGAGGAATTTGTTCCTGTGGATCCTCAAGAAGTAAAAATGTATTTGTGTGGCCCCACGGTCTATGATCTGCTGCATATTGGTAATTTTAGAGGCCCTGTCGCTTTTAACCTGATTCGCAATTGGCTAGAGTATAGGGGGTATAAAGTTAATTTTGTGTATAACTACACGGATGTTGATGACAAAATAATTAATAAGGCGACCGCGCAAGGGAAAACGGCGAGCGAAGTTTCAGAACATTATATCGAAGAGTTTGAAAAAGATTTTAATCGTTTAGGTTTAAAAAAACACACTCATAATCCCAGAGTCACAACATTTATGCCGCAGATTATTGCGTTTGTGCAAGATTTAATAACGAATAAAAAAGCTTATGAAATAAACGGTGAGGTTTTTTATGCCATTGATACCATGGATGACTATGGAAAACTCAGTGGTAAAAAAATTGATGAGTTGGAAGCGGGACAACGTGTTGAAGTCGATATTAAAAAGAAAAATCCCGCTGATTTTGTTTTGTGGAAACCTGCCAAACCGGGTGATCCTTACTGGGATTCTCCTTGGGGAAAAGGCCGTCCCGGTTGGCATATCGAGTGTTCGGCTATGATACAAAGTATCCTAGGAGAAACAATTGATATCCATGGAGGAGGAATAGATCTTATTTTTCCTCACCATGAAAATGAGATTGCGCAAGGTGAAGGGCGAACAGGTAAGTGCTATTGCAAGTACTGGATGCACAATCAGTTTATTAATATGAACAATCAAAAAATGAGTAAGTCTCTTGGCAATATCAAAACTATGCGAGATTTTATGGATGAGTATCATCCTGAAATTTTTAAATATTTATGTTTAAGTGTTCATTATAGATCGTCTTTTAGTGTTGATGATGAAAAAATCATTCAGGTCGTAGAATCTCTTCGAAGAATTTACGAAGCTCTTGAATCTTGTCGCTTCATTATGGCAGGAGAACAAGGTAATGCGCTCCTTGCAGATAAACAACTGGTCGCTTTTCTTAAGGATTTAGACTCAAAAATAGAGGAGTCAATGGATGATGATTTTAATTCATCAGAGATGATTGCCTTTCTCTTTGCAGGAGTTCGTTATTTTAATCAATTGGCTTTTATTAAAAAGAAAAA
>CAYQEW010000013.1:0-20849 GCA_964416605.1 uncultured Bacteriovoracaceae bacterium
AAGGAATAAAATAGGTAGGTGATCAATCAATTGTTGATTTTGATTACTTGCAACAAGCGTTGCAAAAGGATTGCTGGCAATTATTTCATTTATTGTTGCTTGATTTGTCAGTTTGAAATAATCAGGTATGTACATCTCTTATTTGACCTTTTTCAATTTACTTAAAACTATTAAATCTAATCATCTATAAAGGAGCTTATTATGATGAATTTAATTATTCAACTCATCAGTGGTGCAGTTGGTGGAATTATTGCTTTAGCAATCATCAGTGTTATTAAAACAAATCTATTAAACAAAAAAGCATAATATTTTTCATCTAGTAGAATTCTTTTCTTTGTGAGAAAATTCTACTAGATGCCTTCAACTCACTTTGCAATTATTCCCCATAATAGTTTAGATTATCAAAAAGCAGTCGATCTGCGATATGACGTTTTACGCAAACCGCTGGGATTAACTTTCAATATAAATGACCTCGCTCAAGAAAAAAATTGTATTCATATTGTTGGCAAAATACAAAACGAAGTAATTGCTACAGCAATGTTGGTGCCTGAAAAAGACCGAGTCAAAATGAAACAAGTTGCAGTGGCCCATCATTTGCAAAAGCAAGGTATTGGATCAACGTTAATTCAATTTACCCATGCATGTGCCCTGCAAAATCATTTCACTCATATCTATTGCCATGCCAGAAATGAAGCCATGAATTTTTATTTACAAAATGGTTATGAAAAAACAGGCGAACCTTTTTTAGAAATTGGTATTATGCATTGGACGATGCAAAAGATTTTAACTAAAAATTTTACTTAGCGCCACAAGGACAACTATCGTAAAAACAACTTTACGAGTCATTTGATTTTGCGCAGCACTCATATAGCTAACTATTTTGCGCAGTAGCAATACGGAAAAAAACACACCAACCGCCATATAAAGAATTCCCTTCGCATCAATTGCGTAAGTTGTTTTTTGCATTTGCATAGCAAATGAAAATAAGGAGGAGAGAGAAATAGTGAGTAAACTCGTCGCCAAAGATTTTTTCTCATCTAATTTAAAAACATTTAAACAGATAGGCATGAGCACAACTCCTCCACCCAGGCCCGTTAAACTGGTGAGAACTCCTAGAGTTAAACCCGTAAAAAAAATAATCATCATTGGAGGGAAAGATTTTGGCAAAGAGTCTTCTCTTTTATTTGGCTTTTGGAACCAGGTGACAAAAAGACTGTAGAGAGCGATAAGCGCGATAATAAATGCGATCCAAAAACTAGAAAACGATTTTTTGTAGGGCAAAATAAGGCTTGTGCCGAGCATACTGAAAGCAAACATGAAAAGAGCGAGTTTTGTTTCAGTATTTTTTCGTTGAAAAATAAAATTAATAACCGAAGACAAAACAACGGAAATAAGTGCGAGAAAAGATGCTTCTTTGAGATCTTTATGCAAAAAAAACATAAAAAGCGGAAGAGAGACAAGCGCTCCTCCTGACCCGGTGAGCCCCATAACAACGCCAATAATTGAACCGATGAGCAAATAAAACATTAATTTCTTCTTTTTAAATTTTTACTCAACAAACTTTACATACTCCTCAAGTCTAAGTCCATCCACTTGAGGAATACCAAACTGAGCTTCGTCTTCCGGAAAAGGCTCTGAGTAACCCGTTGCGAGGTAGCCTCGCCTTTCGTAAAAAGCAACCAATTCCTTTCTTTGAGGAATAACTAAAAATCTTATTTTTTTTTGTTGGGATTCTTTTGCTATCGTTTCAATATGAGCGAGTAACCGTTTTCCAATCCCGCCTGTTTGCAAAAGAGGCTTGACCACTAGCATTCCAAAATAAAGTGTGTGTTGCGGTTCAAAAATAAGATGGACACAACCGACAATTTGATTATCTTGTACGACGATTTCAAGTCGCGACTGGGGATCAAGAACAATTTCTCGAATAAGATCTTGACTGGTGCGTTGGCCTCCTAATAACTCAGCCTCCGTAGTCCAACCTATTTTGGAGCTTTCGCCGCGATAAGCAGAATTAACGAGGTCTGCAATCACTGAAGATTCATCAAGCGCGGCAGTTCGAAAAATAAGCATTTAATCCAAATTCCTATTCTGCATATTTACAAAGCGCATTCATTAATTCTTCTTCTGTCATCTCTGGGCCACTATAAGTAATGACATTACCATTGGGATAATACCATGTTGCGCCTTTATTACCCGCACCATAAGTCATCGTTTGGCCATTTGAGTAACTCCAGCTTGCGCCTTTTTTGCCTGCACTGTAGGTGATCACTTTACCATTAGAATACGACCACGTTGCTCCCACTTTACCCGCATTATAAGTGAGGACGTTGCCATTATCATAATAAACCGTACCGTTCCCATGAAGAGCTAAATCACAGACCAAAGGACTAATCGATGCTTGTGTACACCAAGCTCCAATAAAAAAAAGAAGAACCAGAAATTTCATATTGCCTCCCCTGCTGGGGTAGAAACTAATCAATATTGGGTTATTCGTCTAGATAAAAATAAAAATTCTTATTTGGAAACTAGTTTGGCAGAAGGTCAAACATGGTACTAAGCAACCGAGTTTTTAAAGACTATGACGATATTGTGAAATCTTGTTGCAGGGTAAGTAATTTACTTACTTGCCCCCGCCTTCTTTTTGTTACTCGCCACACTAAAAATTTTAGATTTTAATTGATGTCACAACAAAAAAAGCTGATCTAGATACAACTGTAAGTTGGATCATAATTAGCAGGAGGAGGAGTTTCGATACTCCACTCGTTATAGGTTTTTATTTTCAATAGCTTAAATCCTCTCATTTTTTCGTTTGATACTGACGAAGCTTTTAAAGTTAAATAATATCCACTCGTACCTGTACCGAAGCTCAGTTGAAATTGACCCTTTTTAAGCTTAATGAGTTCAGCTTCAGCAATGTTAATCCGTGAGCCAGTTGTAATTACTACTGTTAAGGATTGATCTGATTCTTCTGCATATATGCTCCTAAGAACCTTTACTTGCAAATAGCCTGCATTATTTACTTTTTCCCGATCAACGCACTTGGCATATGCCAAAATTTCATACTCATTATTAGCAAATGTGGATAATGAGCAAAATAAAACAAAAGCCAATATAAAAAATTTCATTTTTTTCTCCTTGGTTTTCTAAAATTATATGGTGGGACAAGTAGGACTTGAACCTACGACCGCCCGGTTATGAGCCGGGAGCTCTAACCAGCTGAGCTATTATCCCCCATAGGATGAAAATCCTACATTATTATTTTCATTTTGAAAATCTATAATAAGATCAGTTTCATGAGAATTGATCAATATTTAGTAGAGAAGAACTTAGTAACAACTAGGTCGAAGGCCGCTGATTATATCCGTCGCTCTCTGGTGCTTATCAATGATCAGATTGTGCAAAAAGCCGGACAAAAAGTTTATGAAAAAGATAAGGTGGAAATTCTTGTAGACACTGACTATGTGGGACGTGGCGCCTATAAACTCCTCACCGCCCTCAATCATTTTTCCCTAGATGTCACAGGGCGTGCCATCGTTGATGTGGGCGCAAGTACCGGTGGCTTCACTGATCTTCTCCTGCAAAAAGGTGCCACAAAGGCTCTTTGCATTGATGTCGGAACCGATCAACTCGCTTTAAGTTTACGGCAAAACAGCAAAGTCACTTCACTGGAAAATACCAATATTTTAAATCTTACAATAATTGATCTCCCTTTTGATTTTATCGTAGTCGATGTTTCCTTTGTTTCTCTCAAAAAAATTTTTCCGCATTTGCTCAAAATTTGCCCTCAACTCAAAGACCTTATTTTACTTTTCAAACCACAGTTTGAGCATCATGGAAAATCTTTTAAAAATGGTATTGTTGGTGAGCAAGAAGGCAGTGAGCTATTACAAGATTTTATTTTATGGGCCCAACTAGAATACAATATTACTTTTCAATACATTGCGTCAGGTATCAAAGGGAAGGCGGGAAATCAGGAATATCTTCTTTATTGTTTTTTCAAATAAGCGGAGAGAAACGAACTTTTGGTATACTTGCGAAGCTCTTTAGGTATCTCGCTGTCGTTAATTGAGAGCATCGTGTAGATAATCTCACTGGAAAGCGTTTTGGGATCAACAAGACGATACATTTTAAAATGAGAAGATTTATTTTCCACTTTTATACAAATGCCTCTTGCGGAAAAACCATGCTCGACGGAAATAAGCTTTATGTGATCTTTTAATTTTACTTCATCTTCACTTCCGCGACTTAAAACAAAAATATTACTTTTTAAGCGCTCAATAATTTTAACATTCAGCTCTTCATTATGCTGAAGCGCCAAAGATGATAAAGAAAGAAAAATAAATAAGAAATATTTTATCAAGGTCCTACTCTGAAACTCTTAGCAAAGAAATATACTTTGCAAGAATTTGAAAATCAGCTTCAGTAAGATCTTTTATATAAGGTTGCATTTTCTCATTGCTTCTTGTTCCTGTTTTAAAAGCAGTAAGCTGAGAAAGAATATACCAATCATGTTGTCCTGCAATCATCGGAGCGAGTTTTTCTGGATTCCCCTCTCCCTTTTCGCCATGGCAAGTGATACACTGGGCTTTTACGGTATAGAGTTCGTGAGCTTTTTTCATTTCAGGGTTATTTAAATCAAGGACAGCAGCAGCCTGAGGCTTTTCTTCTGTTACTCCCTGAGCCACTACTTCATTTTTTTTCTCAGAATACACAATCCCTTTGCTCGCTGAGAAAATATGCTGGTAACTGCTAATACCTGCAACAAAGCCCAATAAAGTTCCCATTAATAAAAATAGCACTACTCTTGTTGTCATAATTTTTTACCTGAAAAGTTTGAAATCATATTAACACAAGATTAATAAGTGAGCAAAGAAAGGACACTCTTTCTCTGATTGAGAAAAGTTAGATTTATCAAAACCATTTCATTGACAACGGTGTGACCCGCTTTAATGCAGAGTCGAGAAGCCGCCTCAAGAGTTCCGCCGGTAGCTAAAACATCGTCGATAAGAAGTATTTTTTTAGGAGTTGTACTTTGTTTTATTTCAAGTTGATCGGTTCCATATTCCAAAGCATAAGTTTCAGAATAAACAGGAGGAGGAAGTTTTCCTTTCTTGCGAATAGGTAAAAATCCTTTGTTGTTATGTAACGCAAGAGCTGCTCCTAATATGAAGCCTCGCGATTCAATTCCTGCGACCAAATCAATTTCTTGCCAATTCTTTTCACCAACCATAAGAGATAAATCATGTACAACATCCATGAGTTTTTCTTCTAGAAGAGGTGAGAAATCTTTAAAGGAAATTCCTGGTTTAGGAAAATTTTCAACAATGTTAATATAGGATTCGTATTTTGATTTCATAAAAAAAGAGCCACTGTGAAGTGGCTCACTGTTCAAAAAATGAATTACATTTTACAAGTATAACCAGATTTTTCTAGGTTAGTTTTAATTTTTGTTGCAACAGTTGTGCAATAAGTTGTTCCGTTTTTAGCTGTAGCAATTTTTGAAGTTGCACCCATTTTTGTGTAGTTTACTTCGCAGTTAGTTGTAGTTGTTTTATTCACTGCAATTTTTCTCTCATCTTTTTTAAGAGAACAAGTGTAAGTTACAGCATCAGTTGTAGTTGCTGTTGTTTCAGTAGTTGTTACTGTTTCTACGGCTTTTTTTGTATCAGCCACAACTTTATCTGCAGTTGTTTTAGCTGTTTCAACAGCTTTTGTTGTTTCAGTTTTCGCAGTTGTTACTTTTTTTGAAGAACAACCAACCATTGCTAGAGCAAGAACAGATACGAGTACTAAGTTTTTCATAAATTCTCCTTAAATATGTTTGATGTACCTATTTATTAATGTAAAAATCTAGTTCTGTGAAGTAATATATTGGATAAATATGGAAATTAATAAACAAAAAGTCATTGTTCTCACCACTGGTGGCACCATTGAGAAGACCTATAATGAGTTTGACGGATCACTTAAAAACCGCGGATCCATCATTGAAGATCACATTTTACAATACTTGCGTATTTATCACACCCATATCGAAGTTTTTGCGATTCTTTCCAAAGACTCTTTGGAAATGACTTCCCATGATCGCAAAAAAATTCAAGAAGCCATTGAAAAACACGCTCAAAAAGGCTTTCCCATTGTTGTTTTACACGGAACGGACACGCTTGAGCTAAGCGCTAAATATTGCTGGCGCAATGTTCCCGACATAGAGGTAGCGGTGGTTTTTACCGGCGCGATGAAGCCTTTAGGTTTTATTGATTCCGATGCTGGGCAAAATTTTATTGAAGCCTTAACCTGCGCCAAGCTCCTTTCTAAGGGCTTTTACGTATCTTTTCACAGTGGCATATTTCAAGTGCCCCATGTGAAAAAAGATCACAAGCTGGGCACTTTTATTAAAATCTAAATTGTATGAACAAGTGTGTTTTTATTAAAACGTACTTTCTTCAATGAGCTGTATTTATCATCTTCTGCTCTAAAGCCCACTGGGCAAACCACAACGGATTTTAAGCCTAAATCATTTAGCCCTAAAATTTCATCATACTTAGAAGCGACGAATCCTTCCATCGGACAGGTATCAATTCCTAAAACAGCTGCCCCGGTAAGAAGTGATCCCAATGCAATATATATCTGGTTTTTCATCCAATCAGTTTGTTTTTCTCCTAAACGAGAAAGAGTTCCCATCATCATTTTTTTATATCCCTCAAGCTCTTGTACAGCTCCTCCTCGCGTCGCCACAACATCATTTAAATAAGCATCTACGTGATGTTCATTAAACTGAGTGGGAGCACATAAAACAAATAAATGCGATGCTTCAGCAACCTGTCTCTGATTATAACTATGTGCCACCAACTCTTCTCTCTTTAAAGGATTTTCGACAATCACGAATCTCCAAGGCTGTAAACCATAGGAAGATGCACTCAGCCTTAAAACCTCGACCAAATCATTGACTTGAGCTTGAGTTAGTTTTTTATTTGTATCAAATTTCTTACACGCATAACGCCAATTCAAAGATTCAATTAAATTCATACCCACTCCTTTATTAATTCTTTTATATGTTTTTTATCTTTCATGGATTTAAAATAAAAACGTACCCCATAACCTTTTTTTCTGACATTCACGACACATATTTCTAAATCATATTCACGATTTTTTTCAGTAAAAAGAAGATGCAGTCTATCATTGATAAAAAGTTTGTCCTTCGTCTCAATGTAGGCGCCAGTAACGGAGATATCCGCTATCTTAGCATGCAGTGGCTCAAACATATGATCTGCTCGGAGTTGGCATTCTCTTTCAAAGGAAAATCTAGGCACTCGGCGAAGCTCAATTCCTTTTTGATTAATAAAATGCTCCATCCCTTTTTTGGATAAAAAATAATAAATAATAAGAGAGTTGATAATAAAAAAACTAACAGAGGTCCACCAGTAAGAAGTGTCTGTTAAATTAAGGTAGAGCGCGTAAATTTGAACGAAGATAAATAATAGAAAACTCCACGACCATCTACTTAAAAGAGCAAGCCCCCCCAAAGGGAACAAAAACCAAAATTCAAAAATTTTCCATGGAGTATTGATTTGTGTTAAGTCGGTAAAAAAAATTTTATACAATGGCTCACATAATAAAACACATGCTAAAATCTTTACGATGAGAGGTTTTTCCATGCTCCCAACTTTAATTATTTTATCTTTTAAAAGTGTTACCTGTGAATGCTCGCGAATCGTTTTTCCGATCAACGTATTGAGGTAATCCCAAGAAATATTCATATTAAAAATAATTGGAACCGAGGAAAGATGCTTTAAAATATCTGAAGTTCTTTCCGTTTCATCTGATAAAATAATAAAAGGAATCTGATTGGACTCACAATAACTAATCGCTCTAAAAATATGGCTTTCTGCCTCATCAAAGGATTTACCTTCAATAATAACAAGGTCCCATTTTTGTGCCATAACCAGATCAACACCCTTATAGTCTGGCTCAATTCGAAAGTTTTTGTAACCATAAGCAGTAATAAATTCATGTATATTTGAATGAATTTCATCGCTTTTCACTAAAACAAGTGCATGGCTTTGAGTGGTATTTTTCATAGTCACCCATTATAAAGAAGATAGGCAGAAAATACAATGTTTGCTATAAAGTGACATCAAAAGGAAACTTATGAAAAAAGTAACTCGTATTGTTCTAGGCTCAGGACTCTTTCTTGCTCTTGCTTTAGCTGGACTCGCATTTTGGGGATATCAAAAAGTAAACAACACTGATTTTGCCCAATTAACCAAAGAACTTATTGAATCTAAATATCCCGAAACGAATGTCACAATCAAAGAATTAAAAATTAATCTGGGTTATAATGTTCACCTTAATCTTAAAGATTTTTTATGGTCCAATAAAAATAATCAACAACCTCTTATCAATGTGAGTAGTGGCCAGGTGGTTCTTTCTTGGTGGAATATACTTTTTAAGTCTGGAAACATATCTCTACTTCTTGATAAAACGAATGTTTACTATGGCGAAGCTTTTAATGAGAGATGGAAATTTTTAAATACGGCAAAGGAAGAACCTGGCACCAACAGTTCGAGCAATAATGAGTATCTCACTAAATTAAAAGACAAGATCTCTTTTGATCTTCGAATTTCGGACTTCAATCTTTTTCAAAAAAATGAAACAAAGCCAGATATTAAAATTTCTCAATTTGAAATCAATGAACTCAAGCTTAATGCCAAGACCAATATTGATGGCAAAATAGCAATGAATACTGAAACAATTTCTTTTGAATCAGTTTTATCAGGCTTCATTGACTTATCTAAAATCGATAAAGAAATTATTACTGGCGAAAATAAAATTGTCATGAACAATATTAAATATAAAAACTACAACCTAAATGATGTTGTAACTAATATCAAATGGGAGAAAGTCGCTCATGTTATAAATGCTCAAATCAGTAATTCTCTTTATGGGATTACATCTGAGTTTAGCCTAAAGTCTGAAGAAGAAAAATCTTTCATTCGCAATTTAAAAACGAAAGGAGATTTTATTCCTCTTATGAAGGCGTTAAATATTGATAGCCATGGTATTAAATCTCTACCTCTCACTATCACCGGTGATGTTAACTATCCGATGGTTAAAAATGAAGATATTAATTTAAAAGTAACAACTGAGTCTCACACTCAAATTGAATACAATCAAAACATGATTACCCTTCAGAAGCTCAGTCTTGAGATTCATAAATTTTCTACTCATTATTCTATGGCAATGAGTCTTTTAGATGGCTCAATGAATATTTCTGGTGTGGCAAGCATGAACGATAACTTTGATATCACTGATATTGCTTCTGATATATCCGGATCTCATTTAAACTTAGATAAATATATCCGTACAGCTGAAGAGGCAAAAACAAGCACTAGCTCTCAAGGAGCAAGCAAAGTAAAAACTGAGCCATGGCCCATTACTCATAATAAAATATCTTTAAAAAATATTTCTTACCAAGGATTCCCTTTTGCGATGAATGGAACGATTAATTCTCTTGCGCAAAGCGCTTCTGTTAAAAACCTCTTACTCTCCTTTGCGAAGGGCTCGTTGGGAATTAACTCTGAAATTCAAAACACCAATCCCATGAAAACAAATAATCAAATCAACCTCGATTCTTTTGATATTGCCCAATTCCATTTTTTAAAAAATGGAATTGAAAAATTAACAGGCACTGCGAGTGGAAGCATCAAAGGCGTGATTATTAATGATACAAACTTAAAGTATGATTTAACGATTAACTCTAAAATAACTAATGGCCAAATCAAGGGAGCAAATTTTAATGAAAAGCTTGATAAGATACTTGCTGGACTCAATAAAATTTCTTCCAAACTTAAGCCGATTGTCTTTCAAGATAGTTTTAAATCATTAGAAATTGCAGCCGGAGCAACGGAAAAACAACTCAATTTAACTCTTTTTAATTTCCTACAAAATGATGGACTCTCTGGCATTAAAGGAGCTGGAACCGTTGCCATGAGTGGTACTGGCAATCCTTCTAATCTCGAGATGGTTTATACGGGAAAAGCTTTTGGTCTTGATTCTTTGCCCTTTTTACTCACAGGTAAAGAATATGATTTAAAACCAGATATCGGTTATACGCTTAAAAAAGTTTCTGGCAGTTTAGCTAAAGCGGAAATTGATAAACTTAAAAGTCAGGTACAAGAAAAAGCTCAAGCGGAAATAAATAAGGTAAAAGAAAAGGCTCAATCTGAAATCAACAAAGTTCAAGAAAAAGCCCAAGATCAAATAAAAGAAAAAGCTGGCAAACTTCTTAAAGGTTTATTTGATTAGCTTTTTCTTCCTCCACTAAATCAGCAGGAGCAATAAAATAAGATTTTCTCGCTTGAACAAAATAGTTTGGATTTTGTTTCAAGCGATCAATATTCGCCTGCCAAATGCTTTCATGTGAATTACTTATCTTTCTAAAAACAATATGAGTTAACTTTGTTATTTCGTCGGCGGCTCTTAAAAAACCTTCCGGAACTGCAACTGTATATTGTTTTGTTCCTAAAATCTTTTTACCATTAATAGTAAAATTACTGAGTTTAGTTTTTTTGTTTTTCTTGGTTTTATCAAACTTCATTCCAGAAACAATAAAGGCATTATTGGTATTCTGAGCAACTCTTAAAACAAATTTTATCCAATGACCTGGAATTTTTGCAGTATAAATATTCCACCCCATCTTATCTTCAAAATCAAACATTCGTGGATATAAATAATAAAGATCGCGTTGTCTAATCTCTCCCGCTGGAATCATGGGGCCTATAAACTGACCAATATTAAATGCAATATCCGTTTTGGCGTGCTCTCTTAAAGTGTCTGTGAAAAAAACATCAATTGAACTCGGTGTTTCAGTGTTTCCAATAATTGGTGCAGAGGTATGTCCGACAACTTCATTAATATGAGGATAAGCTCTTTCAAGACTTTCTTCTGTCTGAGCTATCTTTTTTTGTATATCGATAGAATCAGGAGTCAGTGGATCAACTTCAATCTTTTTAAAATCAAGCAGCTTAAGATTTTTTCCATCCCAATCAAGTTTCACTAAGCCAACGTACTGTCCATGCTCTCCCATTTGAGAAATCAGAACCATTTTATTCTTTTTATTTTTCACCTGAGTTTGTCTTGGGTCAACTAAAGTGTGTGAATGTCCTCCCACAATATAGTCGATATAACTAGAATCTTTTGCCAGTTTTTTATCGTCATCAATTCCAATATGGGTTAACGCAATAACAACATCTGCTTTCGCTTTTTCCTTTAAATATTTAGCCACACTCTTGGCTTTTTCAAGAGGATTTGACACATTGCCATGTTTTTTTACGCGCCACTTATAAAACATCTCGCTCGTTGTCAGCCCCATAACAGCAATTTTAAAGCCATCCTGCATTTGTTTTACAAGATAAGGTTGAACATTTTTTTTAACGTTCGTAAATTCATTATGTGCCGAAAAATTTGCGGAAAGAACAGGATAACTTAACTTTGTTCTTCCTAGAATTTTATTCATATGGGGAATTCCCATAAGAAAGTCGTGGTTTCCAAGAGCAACTCCATCATAACCAAGATCATCTAGTATGGTAAAAGTATCGAGGCCTTCATTCGCTAAATAAAAAACTCCCCCTTCCGAAAAATCTCCCGAATCAAGCTGAACAAAAGGAACATTTTTTCTTTTAGCGTCTGTTTTTATGCGATCAAAAATAAATTTTAACTTTGCATAGCCACCAGCTTTTATGGTTTTTCCCGCTTTATCGAATTTGTATACTCCATTAAAATGCGAGTGTAGATCATTTGTTTGAATGATCCAGAATTCTTTTGCTTGGATAATTTGCGTGAAAAAACTGATCAATAATAAGGGTAATAATTTTTTCATAATTTATTCTACTTTATATAAAATTTTTTGGAGGTTACTGAGTAAATTTTACAAATACTGGACATTATTTATGCACTTTAAAATTCTGGCTATTCCAATAAAGCATTCCACCAGCCATATTATACGCATCTTCAAATCCCATTTGGAGAGCCATTTGAGTCGCTTGAGCAGAACGCCCTCCCGAACGACATATAAATAGTATTCTTTGATCTTTACTCGCAGACTCTAAATAATCCTCAAGAGAATCTCCTAGAGTTTTTAAAGTTGCTCCTTCAATATGGCCCAACTCTGCGCAAAACTCATCTTCTCGTCTCACATCAATAAGAGTGTAACCCGCGACATCATTTTCATTTTCAACTTTTAAAGTGGGGATCCCCATAATATTTTCAATATGACTCATAATTCATTCTCCCAATGTCAAAAACTCTACCTCACTTTGGGTTTTATTGCCTAGGGCTAATTGCACAATTAATGCTGCAACTTTTTTAGCCTCAACTGCTTTATAGTGATTTAAATTACTTGGAAAAACAAATTGCAGATTTTTCATCAGTTTTTGAGAGAATTTTTCAAGAGGACGCACCTCTTCCCTTTCACCTAAAAGAACTGAAGGCCTAACAATATTAAGATTTTTAAATTTTAACTGCTCTATTTCTTTTTCTAATTTTCCTTTCATCTGAGGATAAAAAAAGAAAGATGTATCACTCGCCCCCAAGGAAGATAGCAGCACCATTCGCTCTCCTCCGCTTCGCTTAAATGCGGTGGCTATCTTTAAGGGAAGATCAAAATCTATTTCTTGAAAACGTTTCTTACTACCTGCCGTTTTTAAGGTCGTGCCAAGTGTGGAAATAAGGCAATCACTTTCCAAAAAAGATTTATTGATTTCTAAATCCGGTGAAATAAATTCTATCAATTTAGGTGAGGTTAATTCTAGCGAACGGCGCCCTAAATATTTAATCTGACAAACTTGTTTTTCTTGAATCAGCTGCTGAACGACTTCTCGACCAACTAAGCCCGTTGCCCCGATAATGGAGATAACTTTCATCTGGTAATAAAACCTTGTCGAATAAGTTGTTGAATCATAAAAGCAAAAAAGACATTAAATTTTTGATGGGATGAAGGATAGAGCGTTTTTCCAATAATACTGCCGTGATTCGCTTGAACTTTCATAAAACAAGTATTCCATATTTGTGAGGCCTCACTAATAAGTCCATCAGTTAAAGGGCATGAATTTTGTTGTTGCTCATTACAAATAATTTTATTTCCCAAATAAAAAGGAGGAATCTCGTGAAGAAGCTGTTTGGGTGAGCTTTCTGCGGCAATGGATAAAACCGGAACTCCACTTAATTCATCTTTTCGTTGATTCCAAATTGGTGAGTTTTTTGTGCTTATTTCCGTAAAATATTTTTTCTGATTTAAATCAAATCCAAAAATCTGGGCTATTTTTTTTAACATCGCTGCTTGCGTAGATTCCGCAATTAAATAATCTGCCACTTCAGTTCCTCGATTGACTGCACTTAATTGCAAAACCCCGGAAACATTACTCGCAATCAAAGGGTCTTTTAAAACAAGACGAGCCACTAAACCACCGAGAGAATGGCCAATCAAAAAAACCTTTGAGTGCTTGGCGATTTTATTTCTCAGTTGCGTGACTCTTTGTTCCACAGAGTCATTACCTTGATTCAGGGATGGAAGAATCTCATGGGCAATATTTAATTTTTTAAGTACTGACGAAATTTCTTTGAAGTATTCTCCCACATTAATATACCCCAAAAAGAGATTTTTATTGACTGATCCTGCCCCTGGAACAAGTATGATTAAAGGAGCTGAAAAACTCGCTTTTATTTTTTCGCCTCCACAAAATTTACTTTGATAAGTATCTTGAGCGCAGAGTTGAGAAGAAAACAACAAAAGAAAAAAAAATCTTATGAATGAACTAATCATGATTCTCAAAGAATATCACAGCCTAAAAATCTCGTCACTGGACATTGAAAAAAGTATAGAGTCTGAAAAAGAACGCCTAACCCTTATTCACAATAAAATTCAGCAAAAAAAAGATGAGGCGTCTCAACTACAAATAGATATTACAAACAATGAAAAAGAACTTATCCAAGATGAAGAGTCTTTCAAAAAAACAATCCAAATTCTTGAGCAAAAAAAACAGCAGTATGATCAAATTACCGACAACAAGCAACTGAGTTCTCTCGAGCAACATATTCAAGAGCTCTCTCAAACCAAAAACCTCTTAGAAGAAAAAATTTTTCGCTCTATGGAATTACTGGAAGAAATGAGTGAACAGAAAAAAAACTGTGAAACATTTCAAGCGGGTGCTTCTGAATCAATCACAATCATTCAAAGCGAAGTGAATGAAATAAATAAGCAGTACCAAGCCCACATAGATTCTAATCTCGCTCGACTGAACGAGTTAGAAAAAGAAATTGAGGAAAATAGTTTGCGACGCTATCAGAAAGCTTGGAGTAAGTTTAAAGATACCGCTCTCTCTAAAATCAATAATCGTTGTTGTGATTGTTGCGGCTCTCAAATCAGCCAACAAGAATACCAAGTTTTTATGCGCTCTCCAGAACCACTGAGTTGTGCAGGTTGCTCGCGACTTTTAATTCCATAGACGATTATCTTAAACTGCTATAGTATGAACGCGCCAAGACAAGTAGACTATCGCGAGAGCAATCTCGAGGAAAGTCCGGACACCATAGAGCATCGTAGCGGGTAATGCCCGTCCACCGTGAGGTGAGGACAAGTGCAACAGAAAGTATGTACGCTGGATTTATCCAGGCTGTAGTGAAACCAGGTAAACTCTACGAGGTGCAAGCCCATGTAGGCCATTTCTGATAACTGCTCGTTTAATGATGGCGGGTAGGGTGCTTGAGGGCATTGGTAACAATGCTCCTAGATGAATGATAGTCCACGACAGAATCCGGCTTATCGCTTGTCTTGGCTTAATTAAACAATAAACCTAAACATCAAACACTAAACAACTGGGCACACGGGCAAAACCTTGGCAGACAGGCAATCAGGGCGTTTTTAAAAACGATTGTGCTTGATAAAAAAGTTTGAGTTTGAAGTATTGATGTTTGTGTATATGTAAATGTTTTTTGCTTCTATCAAAATTTGATTAAGATTAAATAGTTTATTTTACTTCACAAAATTTATCGAAGCCACATAAAGACTGTTGCCAGAAGCCAGTGTCCAGACTGCCATATATCCGAATGTGTCATGTTCACAATGTTTACTTGTTTATTGTTTATTGTTTATTGTACAAGAACACTTGATCTTAAAAATTAAAAAATTTTATAAAATAGTTTTTCCAGAAAACTGCGAAGCTGTTTTTTCAAAACCATTTTTGATCACTGAGTGAATAATATCGGAAGATGTTTTGAGAATTTTTTCGAGATCAATAATTTGATCTCCTGCAAAAGAACCTAATACCCACGAAGAAACACTGCCGTGCACCGGCTTACCTATCCCTAAACGAAGGCGCAAAAAATCACTGCTCCCAAGATGCTGCGCCATTGACTTTAGGCCATTGTGGCCCGCGTGCCCACCACCTTTTTTAAGCACAATTTTACCCCAGTCGAGATCAATCTCATCATGAATAACAAAAATTTCGTTCGGATTAATTTTAAAAAACTGACAAAGTGCCTGCACCGATTCACCACTTAAATTCATATAAGTATGTGGCTTGAGAAAATATACCTTATGATCATTAAAACTTAACTCTGTGTACTCGCCCTTAAATTTTTTTTTCCAAATCATATTTTTTTGCGAGCTAAAAAACTCATCAAAACTGAGCCAAGCAATATTGTGCCGAGTAAACTCATACTCTTTGCCAGGATTTCCAAGTGCCACAATTAATTTAATCATACAAAAAGAGAGCTAATGGAATCATTATTATAGGTACGGTGAATCGCACTCGCAAAAACATCCGCGGTGCTGAGTACTTTGATTTTAGGAAAATTTTTAATTTCTTCAGAGAGTGAAATCGTATCAGTGACAATAAGTTGTTCGAGTTCATCGCAATCACGCAAACGCTCCAAAGCAGGATGACTGAGCACCGCATGAGTAATGCAAGCATACACTTTAAGGGCTCCATTTTTGCGAAGCGCTCTCGCAGCTTCTACAAGTGTTCCTGCGGTATCCACCATATCATCAAAAATAATACAATTTTTATCCTTCACATCTCCCACAACATGCATTGCTTTAGCCACATTCATCCCTGTTCTTCTCTTGTCAATCATCGCTAAATTACAATCTAATTTTTTGGCATAATGTCTCACGCGCTCAACCCCTCCAGAATCAGGAGAAATCGCCAGTAAATTTTCTAAATGTAAATCTTTATTGATATAGTCTAAAAAAACAGGTGATGCGTAAATATTATCAAAAGGGATACTAAAAAAACCTTGAATTTGTCCTGCGTGAAGATCCATGGTCATAACCCGGGTCGCTCCAGCTGCGGTCAATAAATCAGCAACCAGTTTTGCGGTAATAGGACTGCGAGGAGCTGCTTTTCGATCTTGTCTTGCGTAGCCAAAATGCGGAATAACCGCAGTAATTGATTTAGCCGAAGCTCTTTTCAGCGCATCAAGCGTGATGAGAAGCTCCATAAGATTGTCATTCACAGGCGTTGAAGTAGACTGTATGACAAATACATCGGCGCCGCGCACTGATTTTTCAATCTCACAAATGATTTCACCATTGGCAAATCTTTTAATCTGAGGATCGACCAAAGGAATGTCTAATTTTTTAGAAATAGCGAGAGACATTTCAGGGTTTGATGTTCCAGAAACTAAAACCATGCAATTCATAATAATTCCTGAAATGGCTGGGGTGGCAGGGATCGAACCTGCGCATAGCAGAATCAAAATCTGCTGTCTTACCACTTGACGACACCCCAACGGATTGATAATCGTAAGGGAAATATAACTAAGTGTTTAAATTTTGGCAATAAGAAGAAAAAAAATAAGGAGAAAAAGTGAATAAATTTATCCTCACACTGCTACTCATTCTCACCTCTCAAACTCTCAGCGCTCTCCCTATTGATTGGAGCGGAAGTTTTTATTTAGATTCTACCAGAATTAATAATTATAAAAGAACATCCGACTGTTTAGGTACAAGTACCAATGTGGGCTCTCAAGAAATTGGATGTGTCTCAGGCCAAAATAACGCAAATTTTGGCTCTTATATATTTCTTCTTAATCCTGAAATTATCGTCAATGACAGTGTTTCTGTAAAAGCTGAACTTTCTTCAGGTTATGCAAGAGGTGGTTTTTTAGGTGATGATGATTCTTATGCCAATACACTCCACAGCGGAAATTATTTTCTTTCCAATCCAAGCGGAAGTGATGCCCTTAATATAAACCAAGTTTATGCTGAAATTTATTCAGAGATAGCCCTTATTAAAGCTGGACGCTTCGCTCGTCATTTTGGTTTAGGCGCCATGGTAAATTCTGGAGATAAAATAGGTGATCGCTTCTTAAGTATCTATGATGGATTACAAGCGCAATTTAAATTTAATAAATTTAGCTTCGTTCCTTATTTGGCAACGATTGGAACAGGAACGAAAGTTTTAAAAGATCAAGATATCCGCGAACTGGGCTTAGAAGTTCAGTATGTCGATAAAGAAAAAGAATTAAGTGGTGGACTTCTTTACGCCAAAAGAAATGGTGAAGCTGGATCAGGACTAGGAAGCTTTAAAGCAAAACTTTTAGATCTTTATATCAAGAAAAACTGGAATAAATTTTCTCTGGGAGCGGAGCTTCCTTTTGTGAGCGGCAGCAATGCGGGTGTTAAACTTAATTCTTATGCGTTTATTGCAGAATCTCTTTATAAATTCACAGAAAGATTTCATCTTGGACTCAATTTAGGTCAAGTTAAAGGTGATGATACAACCACCACTAAAAATGAAGCACTTACTCTTCACTCGAACTATAAGATCGCCAATATTCTTTTTCATTATAACTACGCGAATATGTCGAGTAACACGAATGTTTTTGACAGTGGTGTGAATAATGCTAATTTTGTAAATCTCCAAGCCCAGTTTTTAACCGGAAGTTGGACTTGGAAAACCGCACTGATTATGGCTCGCGCCAATCAAGCTTACTCGGGCCAGGGAAAAAATCTAGGTACTGAAGTTGATCTTGGGTTTAATTATCTCATGTATCCCGGAGTAAACCTATCCTTTGATTTTGGTTACCTGATGGCAGGAAATTATTATGCTTACACGGGAACTGCAACGGAGCTTAAACTAAAAAATCCAATGCTAGGTAAATTAGGAATTTCTGTAAAATTCTAAACGTTGAAATAATGGGCTCAGAGTTTGAGCCCATTCAAAAATTATTGCTCAGCTAAAATCAAATCAATTGCCGAAATTTTATTAGTCAAATAATTATTGACCTTCGATTCTAATTTTTGAATTTCCTGATCTGCATTCATTAATTTGTTGGCGATACTGCTTATTTCTTCACTTCTGATTTGCTCAGGGTTATTCATCACAACAATCCCAAGGGACATAAGTAATTGTGAAAAACCAGTAAGTCCAACGAGCGTTGCAAAGGGATAATCGAATACAAAATCAGATAAAGTGAAACCACTTAGACTAAATTCTTTTTCCAATATTATTCCCCTTGCTCCAAAAACGAGACCACAACCAATCACGAAAGCAATGGCCGCCAAGACATAACGTTTTTTAAGTTCTTCACTGTATGCTTTCTTGTCCTTAACTTTTTCCAGATTCAAAAGAGTATTTAATTTTGACTTAGCAACCCGAGCATCAACAAGAAGAGCGAATAAATCACCTTTTTGTTTTACTAAAGTAGTTTTTAAGTCTTTTAATTCTTCCTCTGATAAATGTTGTACTTCTAATTCTTTTTTATAAGCGTTTACTTGTTCACGGATGCGCTGTTGTGCGGACAAAGGATTTTCCTGCGCAAAAGCTGTGCTTTGTAAAAGCATTAAGCCCATTAAAAACAAACTCAGTAATCTCATAAAGCCTCCTAAAGATTTTAAAAACTCTAACAGCTTTAGAAAAAATAACGACTAAAATACATTGAGGATGAAAAAAATTCACACTTATTGAAAAATAACTAGGAGTGATTTCAAAATTGATTCAGAATTATTTTGCAGTGCTATGACACTGACTCATAATCAGTATTGATCTCGCAAGTTGCGTGTCAAAAAAATAATGTGATTTTAAATAATCGCTCTGCAATAGATTTAAAGGATTTGCCGTTTTTTTTATTTTTTCAACACACTGAAAAAATACATCGCTAAAAAGTGAACTCTGCCAGGTCTTTTTTTTCCCGAGAGAAAATTGTTGGAAAGTAATCGATATCAGCCTCTCTTTCCTCTTCCTGCTCGGCAACAATTTTATTTTGTTTTAATTCGATTTGTGGCCGAATTCCCACAGCCTGATGACTATAATTGGATTTGGGCGAAGTAAAAAAACCTGTGATCCCCATCAATGAATACTCACTATCAATTGGCTGTCCTTGAATGATTGATCCTTTACCAAAAGATTTTTCACCCAACAAAATAGCTCTATCATTATCAACAAGAGCTAAAGCGAGAAGCTCTGAGGCACTTGCGGTGCCAGCATTCATTAAAACCGCCATTTTGCGCACATATTTTTGGGGCATAGTAAGTGTTTTTTCTAGTTTTTTTTGAGGACTATATTCATAAAACATCGCTGATTCTCCTAAAAAAATTCCCGCCACGCATTGTGCTTGATCAACTAATCCTCCTCCATTGCCCCTTAAGTCAAGGATAAGAGAACTAGGCTTATGTGCCAAAATTAATTGATAAGTATCTTGGCAAGTTTTTTTAGGCATAAAACTGCGAATTTTGAGAATGCCCACTTTTTTATTATTGTCAGTTATAACCTTGAGAGAAACATTGGGAATGGTTAAATCTTTTTTTTGTATGGACAGCGGAAAGACACTTACTTGACGTCTCACGAGAAAGTGAAAGACTGATTCCTTGGCGATAGTATCATTAAAGTCCTCTACACTTGTTATTTCTTTTTGATTAAGAGCAAGAATTTCATCGCCAGACTCTAATCCCGAAGCCTCTGCGCTACTTTGATCGAGAACTTCTGAAACATAAAGATGATCTCCAAGAGCCACAAAATGTGCGCCAATACTTTTATCAAAATAACTATTTTGAGCATTGATTCTTTTTTTCCACGAAGATTTTTCATAAAAGTAAGTGTATTGATTAAAGGCTATTTGCAAATAATCATTCGCGAGTTCCAAATAAAGAGCTTTCGAATATTCTTTTTTCCAAAAATCAATCATGGTTTTTTGTAAAAGAACTTCAAAATTAGTTTGAAATTTTTGCTTAAGTCGCGACAGTATCAATAAAGCGTTGGCAATGCGAAGCTCTTTAAAATCAGCACGGTGATCTCCAGTGATTGATCCAATAAAACTTAAATCTAATTTTTTATGAACAATGTCTTCTTTCGGCACTAAAATAAAATAAGATTTATGGGTGAAGTAGTGCATTTCCTCTAAAACAAAAAGGCAAGCGGTCAACTTTTTATGATCCTTTAAACAATTGGTGGAATGAATATTTTGTTTGAGAAAGAGTTTGAAATCCAATTTGCCATCTTGGGCATGCATCGAAAAAGAAAAAAAGAGAAGACAATAAAAAATTAATCTCATCCTTTGATTTTAAACGTAAAAACCGAGGAATATGGATTCAATTGTAATTATTACCTGTCTAATTTTTAGACGTATAGAATTTAGACCAAATTTTTTGAGTAACCGAGCTGACTTGAACATCCTCAATATCTTTAATCCACATACTATTGGGAATTTTTACCGATGATGACTTTAGGATTATATTTTTAATTTTATATTTAGTAATGAGAGAGTTAAGAGAAAAAAGCATGTCTGGCTCTTGAGAGCTCTCCCAACTGGGATATTGATCAAAATTTAATTCATCGCAAAGTGCTTTATAAGTA
>CAYQEW010000014.1:0-20295 GCA_964416605.1 uncultured Bacteriovoracaceae bacterium
AGAACCAATAAAACCTCCCGCATCTTCTTGAGCACGAACATTGCCTAAGGCGTAACAATTTTGAATATGCGGTTTTCCTCCTCCCATATTGCTAACAAAACCTCCTGCTCCACTTTCAGACAGAGAAGTCACATTGCCTTTGGCATAGGAATTCTTGACCAACGCATTCTCCCCCACCGTGCCTGCAAATCCAGCGCATCCTGATTTTTGACAAGTAATGTTTCCACTGGCCCAAGAATTTTCAATGACCGAATTTCCTGCAATATACGTAAAAGCTCCTGCTCCCGCTTCGGATGAATTAATCTCCACGCTACTTGTAATAAAATTGCCATGAATTCCCGCGGGATCAATAAATCCCGAAACCCCAATAGCCCCGGCACCACCTGCTCCCGTGATATTTCCCGTAGAGCTTAAATCAGTGTACTCTCCTTTACCTGCCACACTTATAATGCCCGCCGCCCCGGAAAAACCGGGAGTTCCCACTCCTGAAACATTCAAATTTTCAACGATAATATGATCAACCGTTGCCGAAAGACTGACTGCAATCAAAGGGGCAACAAAGGCATCCGCATGAACCACCGGATTTTTCATCCATATATTTTTAATACTTGCTCCACTCACTTGACGAAAAAGCCCTACTGACATGGCCGCCAAATCTTCATATTTATAATTTAAAATTTTAAAACCATTTCCATTAAAAGAACCCGTAAAGGCTAAGGAAGGCACTCCTCCGAGCACATCGGCAGCCTCTCCGATACCAAATTGCGAGGTGCCATTTAAATCAATCGTGTCACATTGAATAAAATGTTTATTCCAAGCGCTCGTATCAAGAGAAATAGAGCGCAACTGCTTTGCAGAAAAAATTTCATAGGGACTTTGAGCTGTTCCCGCGCCAATTTCATTATAGACTAATCCAGCGGAGCGATTATCAGAACAGTTTGCCACAAGTTTATTTCCATTCACGCTACTACAAATTCCAGTCTTAACAATCTCTCCTGTCGAAAGATTTTTAATGCTGAGACAAAAATGAACCGCTATATTATGGTGAATAAAAACGCTTGGGGTCAGTATTGGATTTTGAACTGTTCCGCTGACGCCATACAGTAAACAATGCGCAGACACTGTACTACTATAGCCCGTTAACGAATTGTGGGGCGCTGAATACTCAGTGATACAATCTGAAGCGACTCCATTTTCATCGGTGTACTCAAAATTCCACTGCCACTGATAACGAGAACTATCGGTGAAACCGTTGCCCACTTCAGAGCCACTGACTCTAAAACTATTGCCATCAAAAGTGCCTGAAACACCTGCTTGCTGATTAATTTGCATGCCACAGGAAAAGAGAATAAACAACAATATAACATTTTTCATAATGACCTTTCGTCCATTTTAACATCAAACCTAAAACTCAAAGACAAAAAGGCAAAGTATTTTTACTCAGATTTACTGATAATTTTAAGACAATAACGTTTTTATATTCATAAAATTTCACTATAATCAAAAAATGAAGTCTATTTTTTCCTATCATTCCTTTAATTCTTTTTTACGAGATGCTTATCTTGAAAAAGTCTCTCTGCAAAATGACTTCACTCTTTTGGATTTTGCAGAAACACTGCAAATATCCCCTTCTATGCTGACTCAAATCATCAATCGCAAAAGAGGAGTATCTCATCTTTCTGCCGTGAAAATTATCTCTATTCTTGGATTTAAAAATGATGAGGCTGATTTTCTCCTTAATCTTGTTGCCTCTGAACATTCTAAAAGTGCGCTGCAAAAAGAAAGTGCACGACAAAAAGTTCTCCAAAAAATACAAGAAAATCAACCTTCTTTTAATTCAAATCAATTTGCAACGATTGCTGATTGGTACTATCTGGCTTTGCGAGAAGCATGTTTTATTTTGCCTGTCTCTGTTCATGGTGACAAAAAAAATCTAGAAAATTTTTTAGGACTGACTTCTCCAGAAATTAACTTGGCACTTTCTAAGTTAAAACATTTGGGAATTATTTCGGAACAAGAAGGTTTTTATAAGCCAACAGAGAAATTTTTTACCATCGAGAGCGAAAAAGGCAATAAAGCGATTCAAAAATTTCACTCCCAGATTCTAAATCTTGCGATCGAATCGGTGACCCAGCAATCGCCAGAAGAACGAGATCTCGGAAGTATTATTTTTTCTTTTGCTCCTGAGCGTTTACCTGAAGCCCAAAAACTGATTAAAGAGTTTCGTCGAGAACTCAATAAACTTATGTCCCAAGATCCCAAAGCCACAACACTTTATTGTTTCTCCTCTCAGTTTTTTAAAATTTCAAAATAACAATAGGTCTTTTTTGCCATCGCTTTTTTAAATTAATAATTTCTTCATAATACCCCGAAAGATTTTTATAAGGAAAAAGCATGAAATACCTATTTTTATTATTGTTCTCTAGCTCTCTTTGGGCAGTGGATATCCAAACCTATCGCTTCACCAACTCACTCACCTACCAAGGCTTAGAGTCAGCGTGGAATGACAATCCCATAAATCGCGAAAAATACGATTATTTACTCACCGCTGCCTATTCCTATTTTTACCGCCCTCTCGTTTGGGAAAATGATCCCAGAACTCATCTTTACGACAATATTGTCAGTCACTCTCGCGTCGTGCATTTGGGCCTTGGTATTCCTCTGGGAAATGGCCTCTTGAGTTTTTCTACTGCCTATGTTCAACAGGATCACTTAAAAGATTTAACGGATACTTTAGTGGGAAGTCCCGGCGCTTTTCAAGATTTAAACATTCGCTATAAATGGTCTGCTTGGCAAAATAAAAATAAAACGTGGGGACTTGCAATTATGCCTCAAGTCACACTTCCCACTGGTCGTGCAGAGTACTATCTTTCCGATAGATCAGCACTTGGAGGAGGTCTGGATCTCGCCCTTGAAAAAAGATTTAGTTGGATTCATATTACAGCGAATATTGGCTATCACTATTCTGGTGAAGCTGTGCAACTTAATATGGATCGTCGCAACCTTTATCTCACAGGTTTAGGAGCTTATATTCCTTTTGGCAAAAATAAAACATGGGCCACAACAATTGAGTGGAGAAGAAATTGGAGCGCGGTTTCTGATTTTAATCCAACGGAAATCCATCTCTCTCTTCAAAAACAAATCACTTCTTCTATAACGGCGTTTGCTTCCGTTGGTTCAGGAGATCCAACCAATTTTAATAATAATATCAATGGAAACTCCTACCGTTTTTTAGCAGGACTAAAAATTCATCCAACCAAAAATAAAGCTCCAGAAGTACTTCCTTCTGCGCCAAGTGTTTTTCCAATAAAGCCGTGTGAGTGCCCTAAGCTTCCAATCAATCGTTTTATTGTCCATTTTAATTACGATGAAGCTAACGTGAGAAAGACGGAAGAACAAACTCTTGCTCAGGTTTGGGAAGCGAGCAAATATAATAATAACCAAATTCTTGTTTCAAGCCATACAGATCTTCGCGGAACGAGTCCTTATAATAATAATCTTTCTAATAAACGTACTCAAGCTGTCGTAAATTATCTTATTAAGCTTGGTATTTCTAACGCGCGCATTATCAGACACGCTCAAGGCAAAGAAATGCCTCTTATTAAAGAAGCTCAAAATGATTTTGATCATGAACAAAATCGTCGCAGTGAAATTACTATTATATCGGAATCGCCTGCGAATGAAGGATGTGTAAAATGAAAATTATTTTACTCGCATTTTTATTTTTAATAATCAGTTGCTCTGATGGCAATCACTTTAATGGCAACCTCAGTAAGCCGATCATAGTTACACCTCCAACACCCAATCCTCCTGTGGTGAATCTGAACCCTATTCCAGTCAGCGTCCTATCAAGTATCACGGCAAATGGTCAGGCATTCTCATTGTCTGCCAACCATACTTACAATGATAATAATTCAGGAACTGCCAATCGTTCCACTGAATGGAAAATTTATATCGGTACCACTGAAATTGCCACTCTGCCGATAGCCCTTAACTCTCACACTCTCTCTTATGCGGGACTTGATTCAGCTTCGACTCAAGGAAATCTTATTATAACGAATTTGTCTTCTTTTTTAAGTGCTCTTGGTTACACTTCAGGTCTTAGTGCAGGCTCTCAAATTTGCTTTAAATCTTTAGCGAAAAATGGTTTAGGTAACACTTCAACAACCCAAAGCTCTCAAGTGTGCACGACAATTGCTTCAATCATAGGATGCTCGAGTAAGCCAAGTCCAGCGACCGCTTACAATGAAGTAGGAGATGGCAGTCCTAGTAATCCTTATGAACTTTGGACACCTGAGCAGTTTTATTCTTTTGCCCAATCTGGAGATATGGTCGCAAACTATATTCAATGCTCTGATATTGACTTCACTCCTTTTTATCTCAGCAACCCTGAATTTAAAGTGACCTCAACATTCTCGGGAATTTATGACGGCAATTATTTTTTGCTCAATCATTTTAAAATCACAGATTCCTTAACCGTTGCCGATCCTGGACTTTTTGACATAATGATGAATGCCACTCTTAAAAACACTCATCTGATCAACGCCGTTTTTAATGATCCAGCTAATCTTTATTTAGGAGTGGTCGCTAAATACGCGGAAAATACAAACACTGAAAATGTTACGATAGATTTTACTTCTTCGAGCAATATACTTCAAGAAAGCTCTGGCGGCTTTCGAGATTGTATTAATTGTACTATTCAAAACTCATCCCTTAAGGCAACAATCACCTCAGGACAAATCAACCAATTTGGGGGGTGGATTCTAAAATCGAGTAACTCAACACTTATTCAAGCACATGTTGAACTCACTCTTACCGCAGAACTCTTGCAAGGTGTTGGAGCACTCAGCCACACCTTTGACAATAGCACTGTTAATCAATCTTCCAGTCGCTTCCATGTGACGCAAAAAGATTTAGGTTTAGGCTATGTCACTGGCACCAAAGCTTATGTTTGCGGCATTGCTTTAAGAGCGAACGCTTCTCACTTTAATGAAACTTTTGCGCTTTATGATTTTACTCAAGAGGTAAATGTCTACACTCATGGTATCGACGGTTTTGTTGGTGAAACCAGTGGAGGATCAACCTACACGAATTCTTACGCCAAAATTACCACCAATATTGCTGCTGATCAGTTTGATGAAATGTCGGGATTTTCTGGACACACCACCGACAGCACTTTTACCAATATTTATTCCGATATCACCGTCAATTCAAGCAGTACATCGTTTCCAACGGGAGCGAGTGAATACCATGGTGGAATTACGGCAACAGATGACGGAATCATTACAATGAAAGACGTGTTTACCGTCTCTCGCGTGAATGCCGCCGATCCTGATTATTTCACTGTATTTAATCGCACCATTGCCAATTCAAATTCTGGAACTGATATGTCGAGTGTCTATTATGCCAATGATACATCATGTACAGGTTGTGGTGCTTCGGGAAATCCTGTGCCGGTTGCAACCTTCTATTCTATAAGCAACGCGCCTCTTAATGCTTGGGATTTTACAACGATTTGGAAAGAAAACACTGGAGCCTACCCAACACTCATCAACAATCCGGAGTAAAAAATGGTTAAAATAATTGTTCTTGTATTTATGTTGATGAGTTGTGCTGATGGAAACCATTTTAATGGCAATCTCAGTAAACCTGTCACGCCACCCACGCCAACGCCTCCAATTATTAATCTTATTCCGGTGCCCATAAGCGCGATTTCCGCGCTTTCAACCACGGGGCAAGGCTTTCATCTGGCTGCCAATCACACCTATAATGACAATAATTCAGGTGTAAACAATCGTTCTACTGAGTGGAAAATTTTAGTCGATAATATTTTAGTAACAACTCTTCCCATGGCTCCGAACTCCTCTGCCGTAAACTATGCGGGCCTCGCCGCTGGCTCCACGCAGGGAAATATCATCGTTTCCAACCTGTCTACTTTTCTCAACACTCTTGGTTATACTTCTGGACTAATTAACGGATCTCATGTTTGTTTTAAATCACAAGTTAAAAATGGATTAAGCAATACTTCTCCAGGACTCAGTTCTGAAGTCTGCACCACTATTTCAACCACCGTAGGATGCAACACTCAACCAACTCCTGCCACAAATTATAATGAAGTCGGCGATGGTAGTGCTGGATCGCCTTATGAAATCTGGACTCCCGAGCAATTCAACTCTTTTGCTCTTTCAGGAGATATGGCGGCAAATTATATTCAATGCAGGGATATTGATTTTACTCCCTTCTATTTAAGTAATCCTGAATTTAAAGTTTTTTCTACTTTTAATGGCTCCTATGATGGTTCTGAATTTCTTTTTCATCACTTTAAACAAACCGATGATTCAATAAGCCCGATGGGAATTTTTCAAGGAATGCAAGCAGCGACAATTCGCAATATGAGAATTATAGATGCTGTGTTTAAGGATCCCAATGATACCAGACTTGCCGCCCTTGTCTCCGATGCCGAAAACACCACCTTTAGCAATAATCGCTTTGAGTATAAATCAAGTGCAAACTCAATGGGAGATAGTGCCACCATAACCTATTGTGGCTTTTGTGCGATTAATGATAATTTTATTCAAGCAGAAATCACCAGTGGAACCTTTACCAATTCCGCAGGGCTTCTAGTAAAAAATAACAGCTCAACGATTAGCAATACTCATATTGATCTTAAACTGAATGTGGAACAAATCAATGAAGTCGGGGGATTCTCTCTTCATAATGACAATTCAACAATAAGCAAATCATCCGTAAAAAGCACCATCACGCAAAAAGATTTAGGACTAGGTCACCTGGGAGGAAATAAAATTGTGCTTTCAGGATTTGCCCGAGCAACGAACTCTTCCCATATTAGCGAGAGCTTTTCTCAACTCACTTTTACTCAAGAAGTGAATGTTCTTGATCATTGGCTAGCAGGATTTGTTTTTAGCACCGACTCTTCTGATTTCACTAATGTGTACGCCAAATCAAATATCACTTTTGCAACGGATGATTTTAGATTTATCTCTGGATTTGCAAGAGACGCTGGCAACAGCACATTAACCAATTCTTATGCTGCTCTTACTTTAAATGCCAGTGCTAATCCTCTCGCCTATGGAGGAGGTTCTGAAGAAAATGCGGGACTAATTAAAGAAGAAAATTCCGTCAATACTTTTAGTAATATTTTCACTGTATCAAATATTAATGTCGCTGATCCAATTTATGGCACAACCTATAATCGTACGATTGATAATTACTCGGGCGCCAGTGATTTATCAACGCTTTTTTATGCCAATGATACAAGCTGTCTTTCCTGTACAGCCAATGGAACTGGCAGCCCTGTTGCCAGTTTTTACACCAATGCATCTGCGCCTTTAAATACTTGGGATTTTAGCACCATTTGGAAAACCAATGCAGGCACTTATCCAACTCTAATAAATAACCCAGAATAGTTTTATTTATGTGAAAAGCGTTGATATAGACCGGGAGTGTAATGAATAAAAAGTTTCGCTCCCATCGGTGTCCACCATCTTGCAAACTTGGCAGGATAATCTTTTAAACGGAAACAACCTAAGCTGACCGGTGCTCCAAAAACACCGCCATTGTCGTTGCCTCCTGCAATTTCATGAATACCATTTTGCGTTTCACCTGGTTGCCCCTGATCAGGAGTAAAATTCATAAAATTGGGCATTTCCCATTTCCCTTGAAACTTAACAATATTTTTTGATCCACCGCCCAACATCTCATCATGTAAAGCATCGGCAACCGTATAAACACGATCACTGCTCCATCTTTTTGTTTTAATAATATTTCTTGGAGCGTAATAGTTTCTTCCATCAAACCATTTAGCTGAAGAGGTTGCAAAACTGGCGATCAATGATGGAATATTATTTTTTAGTTCACAAAAATTAAGAGTTTGTCCGACACAATATCCTTTAAAATTCCCCTCTCTCACAAGAGGAGTGCTGCGAAATTTTTCCACTTGCTCTAAATAATTTGTCAATTCATCTGCGGATAATTCCTGCTCAAATAAATTCAGATCAGGGTAAATTTCCGTCAGTCCGCGACATTGTTTTTTGTCACTCAGAGTATTAAGATCGGCTACGATGTAACGAGAGCTGATTTCCACCGAAAGCCCTGGCGTTTCATTCAGCAACTCATTTTGGGTATAAAGAGAGTGCGAGACAGGATTAGTCATCTGAGTCGTTGGAATCTCGCAGGGATTTGCCCAAAGAAAAAAACTTGAAAAGATAAAAAAGAAATGACTCATTATTTTCATAGGGCTAATATAATGATTCCTTTCATTCTTAGCAAATAGAGGGCTTGAAATGTTGTATATTTTACATGTTTTTTTTCTTTTTTTGACGAGTCAAATTCTCGCTTCTCCTGCTATTATTGATTTTTATAAAACACAGGCTCAGCAAAATTCTCTTACCTTAAGCGATATAAGCTTTTGCCTAGAAGACTTTAACCACAAGGTATGGAGTCATAATATCGATAAAAAAATGATGCCCGCTTCTTTGACAAAGGCTTACACATCCTATGTTGCTCTTAATGTATTTGGAAAAGATTTAATTTTAAACACTTCAAGTTACTTTAAAGACAATACTCTTTATCTCGTTGGCGATGATGATGGTTATTTCTCCTCTGATGATTTAAAAAAAATAATCCCTCCCGTTAAAATTAAACAGGTTATTTTTGACTCACATTTTTTTCTAAATGGAGCAATTACTCCAGAAGAAATCAAACAACAGCTATTTCGTTTTTTTAAAATAAAACCAGAGATCAATGATATTATTTCTACTCAGAATTTAAATTATTATAAAACCTACGCCTCACCTCCTCTTCTTTCATCTATTAAAAATATGAATATCCATTCTTATAATCGCTATGCATTTACTCTTTTTAAAAAAATAAACAATGATCTCGGATTTAATGAAATGATTTGGAATGATTTTCAAACTGATGCCTCGCAAGTACGTTTCATGGAAGGGTCTGGCGGCGAAAGAAACTACTCGACTTGTAACGTAACTCTGAAAATGTTTAAAGCTCTAGATAATAAAATGCATAGCTATGGGCTTGATTTAAGCGATGTTCTCAACATTGCTCCAATCAATGGTGGAACACTTAAAAATCGCTTTATCGAAGCTCCCTATAGAGAAAAAGTTATTGCCAAAACTGGAACCCTTCCTGACTTTGGTGTTTCAACTATCGGAGGAGCGATTAATACTGCCAAGGGGCGTGTTTACTTTACCATTATGAGTCAAAGCAATAAACAATCCGTAAAAAGAATGAAGCAATTTGAGGATTTAGTTATTAAATATATTATCGATTATTTTTCCGCAAAATAGCATTGATCGCATCGGCACTTTCTACACTGTGATCCCACGCTGTATAAATTTGTTTTTTAGCATTTGCGCGAAGATCCCCTGCGACATACAATCCAGAAATATTCGTTTCCCCTTGAGCGTTTGTGACAACCAAGCCTCTTGAATCAACGTGTGCTCCAAGTTGCAGCGCAAGTTCATTGTGCGCGATAATGCCAAGTGAAATAAAACAAATTTGAGAGGCAATAAAAATATCTTCCAAAAGCTTAAAGCCATCCATTTTAAATTCTTTAGGCTGACCTATTATTTCAACAATTTCGCTTTGATATTTTTTTATATTATATTTTTTTAAAAGAGTTTCTACTTCTGAAGAAAGATTAAATTGTTGATCATGAGAAATAACGGAGATACTTTGAGGAGCGTATCTTTCATGAAGCATGATTGCAACCCATGCAGCACTATCATTATGACCGATAACGCTCACATCTTTGTCAATAACGTGGTGGCCATCGCAACGCAAACAATAGTTCGCCATCTGACGATTCGCGTAAGGAAGGATTGGGCGAATACTTCCTCCAATGACTGGCTGTACGTCCATAATCCCTGTGCAAAGAATAACAAACGAAGCATAAAAGATTTCTTCTGTATCCGTAGTTATTGTAAAAACATTATTTTCTTTTTCTAGTTTTATAACGGAACTATTTTCTTTTAAATGAAGTTTATGCTTAAGCGGTGAGTTCTTTATCCACTCGAGGGTTTGCTCATTAGGATTTTCAATTCCTTTTTCGAAATCAAAATGTCCTGGAATGTTCTCCACTTTTCTTACCCATTTGGCTCGACTTTTTTTTTGATTTTTGGCATTGCCTTTAAAAAAAAGTGTTTCGTTATTATTGAGAACAGCACGGAGCATACTCATTGTACCAGCTGAGCCTCCTCCAATAACCGCGATTTCAAAAACTTTCTTCATTATTTACTAGAATTCATTAAATCAAGAGGAGGGATATTGATGTCTTCATGATGAGGATTATTTTCTTTCTTAATTCTAATTTGACTCAAATAATTTTCCTCTACTCTTAAAATGGTAAAAGTATAATCTTCCCAAAGTATTTTTTTACCTTCTTCCGGAAAATCATTTTCTAATTTATCAAGTAAGAAGCCCGCTAAAGTCGAATAGTGATCGGACATCGGAATTTCCAAATCATACTCATTATATAAATCGCGCAAAGAGAAATCTCCTGGGACGGTGAGTCCATTTTCAATCGATTCATCTTTGGGATTAATCAAATCTTCGACATCATCGTGTTCATCTTGGATTTCTCCAAAAATTTCTTCCATAATATCTTCAAGAGTAATAATACCCACCATCAAACCGTTTTCATCTTTCACAAAAGCCATATGCACTTTTTTGCGGTTCATAAAATCAAAAACCGCTTGAATTTTCATATGCTCATAAATAAAAACTGGTTCATTGAGATATTTTTGAACATTAAAGGAAGTCCGTTTTTCTTCATCTGTCACAAAAGCCAAATCTTTTACATGGAGAAATCCTATAACGTGATCAATATCATTATCATAAACAGGATAACGGCTATGTTGGACATCTTTAACCATGGCAATAACCGTATCAAAGTTAGCACGTTTATCAATTCCATTTACCTTTGATCTTGGAACCATAACATCTTTTGCTTTAATTTTAGGAAACTCTAAAATAGAATTCAAAAGATCGAGTTGTTTAGAGTCAATACTTTGGTCTTCTTCTGCTTTATTCACAAGAAATTCAATATCTGATTGAGTCACAACGTGACCTCGAATGGTAGCATGTTCTCCTAAGATAACTTTGATAAGCCACATAAAACCACGCACGATAGGAAACCCAATATAATAACAAATCTGTAATAAGCGAATTGCAGGTAAAGCTATTTTTTCTGCGCGCGTCCTGGCAAATGTCTTTGGAATAATTTCGCCAAAAAGGAGAATAAAAAACGTAGAAATCCCAACACTAATTGAAATGGCATCATTCGATAAAAATTGTTGAGTCACTTCCGTCACAAGACTTGCGACTGAAAAATTGACCAAGTTATTTCCTAAAAGAATAGTGGTCAGCATTTCATTGGGATGTTTCGCTAAAAATTTAAGAGCTTCAGCTCTTGCCCCACCCATCTCAATAAGCTGCTTGGTTCGATCGACAGATAAAGAGATGAGAGCGGCTTCAGAGCCAGAAAAAATGGCAGATAAAACGATTCCTAATAGAATTAAAAAGATTTCCATTGGTAAACTTAGCATAAAAAATGTCCTGATTTTATTTTACGAGAAAGACTGGGAGGTTCTATAAAACCGCTCCTTGTATGGATTTAATTAACATAGTCTTATTATACACCTAATTTCATTACTTTTCAAATCAGTGTCTCTCTCCCTTAAAATCATGATCTGAATAGACAATGCGATCATTCATCTCATGGTCAAAAGGAGAAATTTCTGAAAGATTTTTAACATCTCTAAATATCGTATTACACTTATAACAAGAAGCGATATTACCAATTTTTTTAAACAAAAAAACATCCATCAAATAAAGAACAACTAAGCTTAAGCCATAAGTCCATGGAACGAGAATCGCGGCAATCACAAAAAGAACCACTCCGATCTTGCGATTAAAATCTTTTTGTTGATAAAAATCTTTTCGCTTACAAACCGGGCAATCATGCAAAAGAGAATCTTCATGCTCACTGTTAAAAAATACTTCTGTCTCATTGTGGCAGACTTGGCACTGAGCGGTATTCGCCTGAACAGAAGGCTTAACTTCAATACTCGAACCACAAGCGCTACAGGTTATTTGTACTTTCATAACTAAATCAAAACTCCCATTTCATGCCATAAATAAAAACTGGTTCATTGAGATATTTTTGAACATTAAAGGAAGTCCGTTTTTCTTCATCTGTCACAAAAGCCAAATCTTTTACATGGAGAAATCCTATAACGTGATCAATATCATTATCATAAACAGGATAACGGCTATGTTGGACATCTTTAACCATGGCAATAACCGTATCAAAGTTAGCACGTTTATCAATTCCATTTACCTTTGATCTTGGAACCATAACATCTTTTGCTTTAATTTTAGGAAACTCTAAAATAGAATTCAAAAGATCGAGTTGTTTAGAGTCAATACTTTGGTCTTCTTCTGCTTTATTCACAAGAAATTCAATATCTGATTGAGTCACAACGTGACCTCGAATGGTAGCATGTTCTCCTAAGATAACTTTGATAAGCCACATAAAACCACGCACGATAGGAAACCCAATATAATAACAAATCTGTAATAAGCGAATTGCAGGTAAAGCTATTTTTTCTGCGCGCGTCCTGGCAAATGTCTTTGGAATAATTTCGCCAAAAAGGAGAATAAAAAACGTAGAAATCCCAACACTAATTGAAATGGCATCATTCGATAAAAATTGTTGAGTCACTTCCGTCACAAGACTTGCGACTGAAAAATTGACCAAGTTATTTCCTAAAAGAATAGTGGTCAGCATTTCATTGGGATGTTTCGCTAAAAATTTAAGAGCTTCAGCTCTTGCCCCACCCATCTCAATAAGCTGCTTGGTTCGATCGACAGATAAAGAGATGAGAGCGGCTTCAGAGCCAGAAAAAATGGCAGATAAAACGATTCCTAATAGAATTAAAAAGATTTCCATTGGTAAACTTAGCATAAAAAATGTCCTGATTTTATTTTACGAGAAAGACTGGGAGGTTCTATAAAACCGCTCCTTGTATGGATTTAATTAACATAGTCTTATTATACACCTAATTTCATTACTTTTCAAATCAGTGTCTCTCTCCCTTAAAATCATGATCTGAATAGACAATGCGATCATTCATCTCATGGTCAAAAGGAGAAATTTCTGAAAGATTTTTAACATCTCTAAATATCGTATTACACTTATAACAAGAAGCGATATTACCAATTTTTTTAAACAAAAAAACATCCATCAAATAAAGAACAACTAAGCTTAAGCCATAAGTCCATGGAACGAGAATCGCGGCAATCACAAAAAGAACCACTCCGATCTTGCGATTAAAATCTTTTTGTTGATAAAAATCTTTTCGCTTACAAACCGGGCAATCATGCAAAAGAGAATCTTCATGCTCACTGTTAAAAAATACTTCTGTCTCATTGTGGCAGACTTGGCACTGAGCGGTATTCGCCTGAACAGAAGGCTTAACTTCAATACTCGAACCACAAGCGCTACAGGTTATTTGTACTTTCATAACTAAATCAAAACTCCCATTTCATGCCATAAATAAAGAGAGAGAAGCTCTCCAATCAGAACAAAGAAAACCATAATATAAAAAATGCCCGTAGCACTTTGAGTTGAATTCATTTTAGCGCAACGGTAACCAAAAAAACTAAGAACCGCTAACGCGACGTAGCCCCAAAGAACTCTCATGGAAACAAAAATAAAATTATACAAATACCCCATTCCAACTACTGTCCCTTCAGTGAGGTACTCGCGTGCTTGATACACACCATAACAAGCCATTAGAATTTTAATACCAAGAACCAACCAAAGAAATTGAGAGGCTCGAATCAAAGGAGCCGTCGTAAGCTTAGGAACTACCAAATAATAATGCCCCAAAAGCATGAGATAATTGGTTAAGCCTAAAGTAAAAAGAGCAAATAAAAAAAAGAAATAAGCCATTCCCCAATAAGATTTATAAAGCAAAAAAGCAAAAAGAATATTAACGGAATAGTAGCGAAAAACAGTAGCAACCGAATCTTCCTCATTTTTTCGCAAAAATTCTTGAATGAGTGCAAATAAAATAATTCCAATCAGAATCGCATGAGATTTGAAATAGATAAAAGATAAAACAAAAGAAATCAATAAACTTCCTAAACTTACACTCGCAATGAGTTTGTAAAAACCCATTCCCGTAAGACGAGCTTTAACAAACGGCCTAGCAAGAAATGTTCCACCGCTGAGAAGAATAAAAAAAGAATAAAGTGAATGTAAAATACTATTCATGATGATGCTTTTAAATACTTTAATAAATCACCAAACATTTGGTAATTACTCTTAAAGGATGTAATAGCATTTATATCCTCTAAGCTCTCAATCTGTACATATTGATCTTTATTAAACAAATCAGTGGTATCTTCATAAACAAAAAGATGAAACTCTTTGATCTCAGTGCTCTCTTCAACTCTATACATTTTAAAGAGATGAACTTTTTCTTGATTTAAATCAACTCCAACCTCTTCGCTGACCTCTCTTATCGCAGCTTCTTTGGTGGTTTCATTGTGCTCTACTTTGCCTCCTGGAAATTCCCATAAATCTAATCGTGGTTGCAACCAGATTGCAATCCCATTCCCTTTTTTTTGAAATGGAGCAAGAATAGAAATAAGTTTAATTTTTTTCATGAGCGCCATTTTATCCAAGCTCCATAAAGAAAATAGGAAACCGTCCCACTCCAAAGCACCAATGCCGGAAAAGGACTTTTATCTAAAAGACAAAGAAAAAAACAAAAAGGCAGTTGTGACAGAATAAGCTTAGTATGGCTTTGAAAAGAAAGAGCGAGAAATTTCTTATGCCAATAACTCCATAATTTGGTCGTTAACGTTTTGGTAAAAAGAATTCTTTTATCCCAAATATGGGCCCACAAAAAACCAAGGAGAGATAAAAAAAAGAACCATCCATCATCAAATATAATGAAGTAGAAAATAAAAAGAAACAAAACCGCCCAATACTCGCGGTACTTTACAAGTTTGCTTTTAATATAATTTTTTGATAACTCAGTGGCTCTATCCAATGCAACGTTTCCTCTATGAAATCTATAGCTACAATATCAGAAAATTGAATCTCACACAAAGTATCGACATTATTTTCTAATGAAAATATTGTCGTTAAATGTAGTAAGGGCTTTGATGAACTCGTTAAATAAATATTTTGAGTTAAACGAACCAAAATTTCTGTGTGCTTTAGGGCAGAGTGAATAAGATCAAAGGACATAAAAAGACAATGATCAAAATAAGGATTCTCTTCTTTGATTAAAGCACAAACCTGTTCAATCGAGTCAGTATCTGAAAGATCACAGGTGTACTCAATTAAATTCTCGTGCTCAATTAAGCACGAGGTATCTGAAAGAAAAACCACTAAACATTTTTGTGCAAGATAAAAGCTAGCCAAATCTGTTGCGATAGGGCTCTTCGCTGAAAAAAGAAAAACTTTTTTCATTTATTTTGCAATACCAACCGCTTTAATTTCACGAAGCACGTTAACTTTTATCGTTCCAGGATAAGACATTTCTTCTTCGATTTTGCGAGCAATATCTCTGGAAAGAATAACTGTTTGCTCATCAGTCACTAAATCACTATTCACAAGAACACGCACCTCGCGGCCCGCAGAAATTGCATAGGATTTACTTACCCCTTCAAAACTATTTACAATATTTTCAAGATCCGAGAGTCTTGAAACGTAGGACTCTTTTAAGGTTTTTCTAATGCCTGGACGACCTCCACTTAAGGCATCGGCAGCCATTACTAAGTGAGCTAGAATTGTCTCTGGTTTTACATCCTCATGGTGAGCACGAATCGCATGAACGATATCTGGAGCCTCTCCGTATTTTTTAAGGAAGTCTGCTCCCACCATGGCGTGCGATCCTTCCATCGAAGCATCCATAACTTTTCCAATATCGTGAAGAAGTCCAGCACGACGGGCTTGTTTTACGTTAAGTCCAAACTCTGCCGCCATTGCGCCACAGAGGAAAGCCACTTCCAGAGAGTGTTGATATTGATTTTGCGTATAAGAAGTTCTCCAATTAAGGGCTCCAACCATCTTAAGGACTTCTGGATGCATGCCGTGAACCCCGATTTCCATTTGTGCTTTCTCACCGAGTTCACGAAGTCTTCCCTCAAATTCAATTTTTGATTTATCAAAAAATTCTTCAATTTTAGCTGGGTGAATACGGCCATCGGCAATGAGACGCTCAAGGGTGCGTCTAGCAATTTCTCTTCTCACGACGTTAAAGCTAGATATAACAACAATTCCTGGAGTATCATCAATGATAAGATCCACACCACAAATCTGCTCAAAGGCACGAATATTACGCCCTTCACGGCCAATAATACGCCCTTTAATTTCATCTCCATTAATTTCTACGGAAGTAATTGTCGCTTCAGCAATATACTCTCCCGCGAAACGCTGACAAGCAATCGCCATAACACGTTTTGCTTTTTGCTCGGCATTTTCTTTCGCTTCTTCTTCAATGCGAGTAATTTCTTTCGCAGCAGCTACTTTCGCCTCTTCGGTCATATGATTAATAAGTTCTTGTTTTGCTTCTTCGCGAGACATCGCGGCAATTTCAGAAAGTTTTTTGCCAGTCTCTTCTTGAAGTATTTTGTAGCGAGCTACTTCTTCATCTACTTTTTTCCATTTTTCATTGAGCTCTGCTTCTTTTTGTTGAATACGTTGATATTCGCGCTTGTTCAGCTCTTCTTTTGACTCAAACTGTGCTTCTTTTTTATCAAAAGATCTTTCTAGTTCTTTAATACTTTTTTCGCGCTTTTCATAAGATGTTTCCAGCAATTCTCTTTCTTCTTTAATAATTTGCTTAGCCTCATGGCGCGCATTTCTTTTAATTTCTTCTGCTTTGTTTTGCGCTTCCTTAATCGCTTTTTCTCCTTCTTGAGAGAATTTTAATTTATCCTTCATCACGAGCAGATGACGGATGACAAAACCAACTCCGCCTCCAATAATCAAACCTATAATTGTAAACATATTCATATATTATCCTTGGTAAATTTCTTTTTCGGTTATAATAAAATCCATCTTTTTATCCCAAGTCTGAGTGGGAATGCTCTTCATCATTTGCTCTTCAAAGCAAAGTCCAATTTTTAACGCTTCTTTATGATTTTCTAAGTAACGATCAAAAAAACCCTTTCCCCTACCTAGGCGTTCGCCCTTAGGAGAAAAAGCCAGTCCTGGAATAAAAAGTACTTCAGGAATAACAGGCTCTTCGGCATTGACCCCGTTGTAAAAATAATCCATTTTTTCTCCCTCTAAAACGGGAAAAGAAACTCTCATTTCATGAGGAAAATGGACTCCCCAATCTGGTTCTAATTTAAAGGGATTATAGGCTCCAATAATTTTTCGCTGCATTTTGTGTTGAACTAAAAAGTTGAGAAGTCTTGAAGAAAGCAAATAATTTTTTTGCTGTAACTCACTAGTGGAAAGCATGGCTAGTTTAGCCTGCACTGTCTCTCGTAAATGGCTCTTCTCAAGATTCATGGATAAGTACCCTTCATTCGAGAAGAAAAATGTCTTGAGCTAAAGAGGAAATTCTATTTGATTTAAGTGAGTTAGGCTGTTTTGCAGATGTTTTTCCAAATCATTTAAATGATTGTCAAATTCCCTGGCAAGCAGTTCTTTTTGCTGGGCGATATTTAGTGCTGCTAAAACAGCAATTTCTGTATCGTTCAAACCGGGCCTAACTTTTTTTATCCCCAAAATTGTTTCCTCAACGCGATTAATAATCGTTTTTGCTAAAGATATATCTTCTTCTAAGTCTATATTAATATTACAACCTAATATCTTTGTTTTTTCTACCATCTATTTAAGAGTAAAGAAAAAGATAGCATGAGTCAATTTAAACCCATAAGAGCGTCTAAATAACTCGCTGTGTCAAATCGTTGTAAATCTTCCACATCTTCCCCTACTCCTATGTAATGAATAGGAACCTGAAGTTCAGAGACAATTGAAACAGCATTGCCTGCACGGGAAGAGCCATCACATTTCGTCAAAATAAGACCCGTCAGATTTAGAGCTTTATGAAACTCCTCGGCTTGACGCAACGCGTTTTGTCCCGTTATAGAATCAATCACCAAAAATATCTCATGAGGAGCAGTTGGATCGAGTTTCGCCAAAACGCGTTTACTCTTTTTCAGTTCTTCCATAAGATTAACACTATTATGAAGTCTACCCGCTGTATCGAGCAAACAATAATCCGCTTTTTGCTCCTGAGCTTTTTTTAATGCATCAAAACCAACTCCACTTGGATCGCTGCCATCTTGAGCCTTAATCATGGTTACTTGAGCTCGATCACACCAAACTTGCAATTGTTCCACCGCGGCCGCTCTAAAAGTATCACAAGCTCCGACCACCACTTGATGGCCCTGATTTTTTAATTTCATCGCTATTTTGCCTATGGTGGTTGTTTTACCTGCTCCATTCACTCCCACAATCATGATCACCTTCGTTCCTTGATGAGGAAGCTCTTGGATTTTAGCCTGCACTGGAGCCATTAACTCTTCTAAGGTTTTGCGAATTTCCGCTTTCACTTGCATAAGGTTGTCTTTTTTATTTTCCACCGAAGCCATTATTTTTTCTATTAACTTTCCACTCATATCTGCGCTGTAAAGAATTTCTTCTATTTGTGCCTGAGTTTCTTCATTCCACCCTGACTCAAAAAGGCTCGTTAATTTATCCCAAATTTGGGTGCGTGTTTTAGAAAGTCCCTTGGTTAAACGATTGTCCCCAGATGCTTTATGAGAAGCAAGTAGAGGTTTAGTTTGCGGTTTTTTTCTAAGCCAAATAAAACCACCCACGACACTTAAGCCTGAAATAATTGCGATTATGATTTCTATGGACATGCTCTTTCCTTTATGAAAATTTAAGACATGAACTATAGTAGTCTTTTTCCATTTATACAAACCGTAAGAGATTTTTTTAAAGAACAGAATTTTATGGATGTACTCACTCCCCCGATTGTTGAAAATCCAGGAATGGAACCCCATATTCATCCGTTCCAAATTCACAGTCCATACAATAAAAAAAATCTTCCTCTTTTTCTCCATACTTCACCTGAATTTAATATGAAAAAACTGCTCAGTTTAAAAGATCCTCACTTAGAAAAAATTTTCACAATAAATTATGTCTTTCGCGATGAGCCTGATTCTCCTGAGCACCGCAAACAGTTTATCATGCTTGAGTGGTATCGCGCTCACGCAACCTATGAAGTGATTCAAAAGGATCTCATCAATTTAGTTTTACACACTAAAGACAAACTACCTTCAAAATTAATCAAAGATGAACTGCAAAATTTAAACGAAATCCCAGTGGTTTCCGTTCAAAATATTTTTCAAGAAATTCTTCATTTTGATATTCTTGATTTTCTCAATCCCAAAGATCTTCGCCAAAAAATGATCAAGGATTTTTCTTTTATTCCTCTTTCAAACCAAACTCATTCCTTTGATGATCTTTATTTTCTTCTTTTTCTCAATACCATTGAGCCCGAAATTCGCAAAATGAATGCCTTAATAATCGATCGCTTTCCCGCCCCTCTGGCAGCCCTTTCAGAGATTTGCGCAGATGATCCGAGAGTATGTAAACGTTTTGAGCTTTATCTTATGGGATCAGAAATTGCCAACTGCTACCAAGAACTGACCAATCCCCAAGAACAAAAAGAAAGATTTGAAATCTTTCAAAAAGAGAAGCATTCTCTCTATGATTATGAACTGCCCTGGCCCATGGATTTTATGCAAACTCTGCAAAGAGGAATTCCAGCAAGCAGTGGCATTGCTTTAGGTATTGAGCGCCTTTATATGGCACTGACAAAGGATCAGAAAGTCTTCTGGGATTAGTTCTCTGTTGCCTGAAATCAGTCTGCCCGTTTGCCGTTTTTGTTTAATGTTTAATGTTTAATGAGAATTAATTTATAGGATTGGTATAAGATTCTAGAAATATTAATGGATATGATAAGCAACAGGCAAAATAAAAGACTCTGTGTTGTTGGTCCAATGCTCCGGAAATTTTTTATATCTCTTAATACGTTTAAATAAATCAATCGATGACTCATCAAACTCTACTTTGCCCGATGACTTATAAATTTTGGCATTCGTAATATAGCCCTCGCGATTGATGGTAAAATGCACCAACGAAGTTCCTTCAATATTTTCTTCAAGTAATTCTTCCGGATAATGAAGTAACGATGAAAGCATCGGCAA
>CAYQEW010000015.1:0-20215 GCA_964416605.1 uncultured Bacteriovoracaceae bacterium
TTTTCACTATCAATGAGACAAATTTTTTCAATCATATCATCGAAGTAATAAATTCTAATAGGAGTATGTCCCATGGGCCAGAGGTCAAAAATCTCACCACGTCTTGAAAAATACCCCATTTCTTCAATGGAGCTGCTGCTGCGATAGCCAATCTGAACAAGCTTTTGAGCTAAATCCAGAGGTGAAACAATATCGCTTATTTGAATACTTATATTTTTCGCAAAAAAAGATTTAGGAGGAAGTTTAAGAGTACAGGCATCGAGAGTTGTTGTAATAAATTGATAATTATTCGGAGACCCTAAAAATCCAAATCTTTTCGTTAGGTCTGATTCATTACTTAGAACAGAGCTATATACGGAAGAGTTTAAACCGGGGAAGTAAAAAGATTTTTCTCCTAAAAAATGATGGAGATCCAGAGCGCTATCTTCGTTTTCACAAATAAAAACGCTTTGGTTTTTTAATTGATTACTTAAAAAATGTTTGTAGATATAAGCCCATTGCGAGCCAATTAAACCTGAAATAAAAAGAGGCTCTCTTCTATTCCATAGCTTAATTCGTTCTTCAATGGCTCCAAACATTGATTAAAGAATTTTTTTTAAAGGAATTGATATTGAGTGATCTAGGTTAAACCCTTCAAATCCAATTGTGTTGCTAGAAAGAATTACAATAAGATCATTTTTGTATCGATAGGCTTTGGCTACCTGATAATTCATTGCACAGCGAGTAAGAGCATTCTCTTTAGTGTCTTCATAGACAGCAAGAAGTGTTTTATTTTTAAATACTTTCAAGGTGAAAAGATTAGGCTTCATAAAGTCACAGTTATTTTTGCCAAAACTTGGATCAATGGCAACAGCTTCTTCACTTACTACAATATCAATATCTCCGAGAGATGCATCCTTTGATTTATATTTAGGCTCAGAATGGTTTTCTTGATTAAGAGATCCCGTATAGATTTCTTCTGCGGTAAATCTTTTTATTTCATAGATTTTTAAATGAGTTGAAGAGTCTATAATTGTGAAAAACTTAAGAGAGCTTAAACTTAGGTGATCGTCTTTAGAAATATTACTATATTGATAGACGTACTTATCCTTAGCGGTGTCCAAGATAGAAATTGAGACATAAGGAAATCCTGAGCCGTCTTGGATACCAGAGCTCATAAAAGCAAAGTATTTTCCATCTTCAGAGACACCAATTTGTTCAAGATCAGATATATTTCCAGCCCGAGTATTTAAGGCAAGTATTCCAATAAATAATAAAATGAATCTAAAAGTCATAAAGAGCTCCTCGTTAACCAGAAATACATTATTTGATGGGCCTCTGTCTAATATATTTAAGGAAAAATGATTTTCAAGAAATGGAGCTTGGTGTACCATCTCCTACAATTTAGTTTTTTTATTTATGTATTTTCATGGAGATGCGCCATGCAGTCTGAGAATTTAGATGTCTTTATTCCCGTTGTCATAATGATGGCTCTTGCTGTTATTATCTATGCTTTAGCCTTAGGGATATCAAGCCTTATTGCTCCCAAAAAGTTTGAAACAAATAAAGATTTAGCCTATGAGTGTGGTGAGCAGCCGGTGGGTTCTGCTTGGGCTATGTTTAACGTGCGTTTTTATGTCGTGGGTCTTATTTTTATTATTTTTGACGTGGAAAGCGTTTTGATGTTTCCCATTGTGAGCGTTTATAAAATGTTCACTCTGGATGGAAATGGTTTTTATGCTTTCGATATTCTTTTTAGTTTTATTGCAATTCTTGCAATTGGTATCCTCTATTGTTGGCGCAAGGGCGATTTAGACTGGGTAAAAAGTTATAAACACAAAGCTCAAAAGGTTGTAAAATGAATAATACAATCGTCTCTTATTTATCAAATCTTCTTCACATTAAACCAGGATTTGGTTTAACTCTTCTGATCTTTTTTTTAGCGGCTTTTATTTTTGCCAATATCGTTATGGCCATTGGTGGACTTGCGACATACGCGGAAAGAAAAATTTCGGCTGACTTGCAAGCGCGTATCGGGCCCAATCGTGTCGGTCCTTATGGGCTTTTGCAGTTTATAGCCGATGCGGTGAAGATGATCATGAAAGAAGATATTTCTCCGCGAGGGGCAGATACCTTTCTTTTTTATCTCGCTCCTTTCTTAGCTTTATTTGGCGTTTTTGCCACAATTGCTGTTCTTCCTTTCTCAAGTGGACTCACTTTAAGTCATTTAAATGTAGGTGTTTTTTATCTCATAGCGGTTTCTTCTCTCGTGGGTGTTTCAGTTTTTCTTGGAGGTTATGCCTCTAAGTCAAAATGGTCGATGCTCGGAGGAATGAGAGGGGCTAGTCAAATTATTTCTTATGAGATTCCAGTAACCATTTCTATTTTAGCGGTTGTGCTGTTGGCTGGGGGAATGAGTTTTGAAACAATCGTATCAAGCCAAACCAGTTTTTCACAGTGGTATATTTTTCATAATCCTTTTACCTTTATCGGTTTTTTTATCTTCTTCATTGGAGCTCTTGCGGAAACTAACCGCGCTCCCTTCGATCTCCCAGAAGCTGAGTCTGAGCTCGTTTCGGGGTTTCATACTGAATACACGGGTATGCGTTTTGCTTTTTTTGCCTTGGCAGAATTTGCAGAAGTTTTCGTGGTTTGTGCCGTTGCTTCAGCGTTGTTTTTGGGAGGCTACAAGCTTCCTTTTAACCTTCATATCGATGGACTTTTAGGTCAAGCTCTTGAGTTGATTGTTTTCTTTACCAAAGCTTTCGCTCTTTATTATGTAGTTATTTGGGTGCGTTGGACTTTTCCAAGACTGCGTGTTGATCAGTTGATGGCACTTTGTTGGAAATATTTAACGCCAATTGCATTATTTAATTTAATTGGAGTAGCTATTTGGATGAGTGTTTTTGAGGGCAAAAGTTTATTTGATCTGGTTTTTAATTAGGATTTAATATTATGTTTATCAATTTTTTATTTATTTTTTCAGCCATCTTCACTATCTCTTGTGCGTTGGGTGTGCTTTTTTTGAAAAATATTATGCACGCTTGTGTCGCTCTTCTCGGATCTTTGCTCGGAGTGGCGGGGCTTTATGTGACGCTTGGAGCTGACTTTGTGGCGGTTTCTCAAATTATGGTTTATGTCGGTGGTGTTGTTATCCTTATGCTTTTTGCGGTGATGCTTACAGGTGGAGTTGATTTTAAAAGTAAAATTCAAGAGCTTTTTAATCTCGCGCCGAATATGGGAAATAAATTTACTTACAGTTTAGCTTTTATTTCAGCGATTCTTTTTTTAGCAACTCTTTCTCAGCTTATTTACGGTATTATTAAAAATTTAAAACAAGCTCCAACTGTCGCTTTTTCTTCTACTGTTGAGGCGCTTGGCAAATCACTCATGACAGAACATGTTTTAGCTTTTGAGATTTCTTCAGTTCTTCTTTTGGGCTCTCTGATTGGAGCGGCGATTATTTCTAGACCTAAAGTAGATTTTATTCCAGGACATAATTCTTCGGAGGATCATTCCCATGATTAGTTTGGCAAGTTACCTTATTATTTCTTTGGTTCTTTTTTTGATTGGTATTATGGTGATGATTGCGCGTAAAAGCTTAGTAGCGATTCTTTTGGGAATCGAGCTTATCTTAAACGCTGCGGCACTCAATTTTGTGGCGTATTCCAAATTTGCGACTTCGAATTTAGATGGTCATGTTTTCGCTCTTTTTATTATTGTTGTGGCAGCAGCAGAAGCCGCAGTGGGACTCGCGATTGTGATTAGATTTTTCCAAAATAAAGAAACAATACATATTGATGAGGCTTCGGCTTTAAAGAATTAAGGTTAAGTTATGACATATAATTTTTGGACAATTGCCCCTATTTTTCTTTTTCCCTTTTGTGCATTTGTGATTAATGCTTTTGTAGGAAAAAAACTTCCGCGCCAAGGTGATTTCATCAGTGTACTAGCTATCCTTGCGTCTTTTGTTTTTTCTGCTCGCATTTTTTGTGATTTTGTTTTTGTTAAATACTCTGCAGACACCTATGTTCATCAGGTTTTTCAGTGGATCGATTTAAGTTATTTAGATTCTATTTTTAAAATTAATCTGGGTGTTTACATCGATAATATGTCAGCGATTATGCTTCTCATGGTGACGGGTGTTGCCTCAATGATTCACCTTTTCAGTACATGGTATATGCATGGCGATGTTCGCTACGGTAAATTTTTTACTTTGCTTTCTCTTTTTACTTCGGCAATGCTTGGGCTTGTTTTAAGTGACAATCTTTTTATGCTTTTTATTTTTTGGGAAATCATGGGCTTTTGTTCGTATTCTCTCATCGGCTTTTACTTTGAAAAAGAAAAAGCGGGAGAGGCTTCGCTTAAAGCTTTTATGACGACTCGTATTGGAGACGTTATTTTTCTTTTGGGAATTCTTGCGGTGTGGTCAGTGGTGGGAAGTGTTGCTTACACTGATATTTACGCTGCGATTGCAAATGGTGTTTTCACTGGAAAAACTATTTTAGGAATGAGTCTTGCGACTTTTTCTGCTCTTTGTATTTTTGCGGGAACCATTGGTAAGTCGGCTCAATTTCCTCTTCAAGTGTGGCTGCCTGATGCGATGATGGGGCCCACTCCGTGTTCAGCACTTATTCATGCGGCGACCATGGTTGCTGCGGGAGTTTATCTGTCTCTTCGTATGTTCCCTCTTATGGACTTAGGTGGCATCACGCCATTTATTGCACTCATTGGCGCTATCACTGCTTTTGGAGCTGCGACAATAGCTTTAGTACAGACGGACATTAAGGCAGTACTTGCTTATTCTACAATTTCCCAACTGGGTTACATGGTGATTGGAGTAGGCGTTGGATCTTATAATGCTGCTTTTATGCACGTGATCACTCACGCTGTTTTTAAGGCGTGTTTATTCCTTTCTGCAGGATCGGTTATTCACGCTGTCCATACTCAAGAAATGCCACAAATGGGCGGGTTGAGAAAAAAACTTCCTTACACTTTTATCGCGATGCTGCTTTGTACTTTAGCGATTGCAGGCGTTCCTCTTTTTAGTGGGTTTGTTTCTAAGGATAGAATCTTAGGAGATGCCCTTTACTTTGGTATGCTTTCTCATGGTCCAGCTTGGTATGCCCTTGTGCCAATACTGGGGTTTGCTGGAGCTGGGTTAACAGCATTCTATATGTTCAGACTTATTTTCCTTACTTTCTTTGGAGAGCCTCGCGATCATCATGCCTATGATCATTGTCATCACGAGCATATCCAACTCAATCAAAGTGTTCCTTTACTTATTTTAGCAGTGTTTACTTTGGGAGTTTTTTTTAGCGGATCACTCACTGGTCAGGGCCTCGTTAAAATTTTTCCTGAGTCAAAAATGGAATGGTTTAAAGTGCTCGTAGAAGTGCCACAAGTGGAAAAATTCACAAATCGTGTCAAAGATAATTTTGGTCCAAATTCAAGTGAGTCGGCTAAGAGTTTTGAGCATGCTCATTATCATCATCAAACGGGTTTTGCTGGCAAGAACGTGAATGAACACGAGCTTCACCATGCCCATACTATTGGAGCAATCGCTTCAATCATTATTGCTTTCTTGGGAATTTTTATTGCTTACCTGATGTATATTTCTAAAAAAGTAAAACCACTGGCAAGCACTTTTCCAAGGTATACTAAGGCGCTACAAAACAGATATTATTTTGATAACTTTTATATTGGTGGGATTATTCAAAAAGGCCTTCTTCCTTTCAATCGATTCCTTGCTTGGATTGATGCTGGTGTTTATGATCGCTACGCCATTGATGGATGGGCTAAGGTGAATAAGTTTTTCTACACTGTTTCTAATAAATTTGATCAAGTGGTGATTGATCGTGTGGGTGTTGATGGAACTGGAACTGCGACAAATGCATTTAATCTTATTCTTCGCATGGTGCAGTCTGGAAAAATTCAATTTTATTTTATTGTATTAATAATAGTACTTGGAAGTTATATATTAAGTCTTAATTTAGTATAAGGAGTGTGGCTGTGAACGGTTTACTTAACTGGATTTTGTGGTTGCCTGTAATGGGTATGATCGGAGTTTTAGTAACTCCTAACGAGAAAAAAAATCTTATGAGATACATAAGTCTTTTTTCCACGGGGATAACTTTTGCTCTTACTTTGGTTCTTTATTGCGGATTTGATGTCGCTAATCCCGATATTCAATTTGCTTTTAAGATGCCGTGGATTAAAAATTTTAATATTTTTTATTCACTAGGTGTTGATGGAATCTCTTTACCGATGATTCTTTTGACGGGCTTGTTATTTTTCATTTGTATTCTTAGTTCATGGACAATTGAAAAACATGTGAAGGCTTATTTTGCTCTTTTATTAATGCTACAAAGTAGTGTTTTTGGAGTCTTCTTATCTTTAGATTTTTTCCTTTTTTATGTTTACTGGGAAGTAATGCTTCTTCCAATGTTCTTTCTTATTGGAATTTGGGGAGGAGAAAATCGTGAGTACGCAGCCATAAAATTTTTCCTTTATACTTTCTTTGGATCAATTGTGATGCTTGTGGGAATCATTGCTCTGTACTATGCCGCAGGAAAAGGCGTTGATTCATTTAATATTATCGCTCTTCAAGGTGGAAAATTTAAAGATTTAACAGTTACTCTTTTTGGACACGTGCTTTCTTTTGAAAAAACGTTTTTCTGGGCAATGTTTCTGGGCTTCGCCATTAAAGTTCCCGTTTTTCCTTTCCATACTTGGCTTCCCCATGCTCACGTTCAAGCGCCAACAGCCGTTTCTGTTATTTTAGCAGGGGTGCTTTTGAAAATGGGAACCTATGGTTTTTTAAGAATTGCTTTCCCTATTTTTCCAGCAGCTACCGTTGAGTACGCAAGTATTATTGCGGTTCTCGGCTTAATCAGTATTATCTACGGAGCGCTTTGCGCGATGGCACAAACCGATGTCAAAAAATTAGTAGCCTATTCTTCCGTCTCGCATATGGGCTTTGTCATGATGGGAATGGCCTCTATGACAACTCAAGGAATGAACGGTGCCGTTTTACAAATGTTTAACCACGGAACATCAACAGCTATGCTCTTCTTGATGATTGGGGTTCTTTATGAAAGATCGCACCATAGATGGATTGTTAAACCAGATGGAAGTCTTGGGTATGGTGGTTTAGCGAAGCATCTTCCAAAATACACAGTTATTTTTATTATTGGTATGTTTGCTTCTTTGGGTCTTCCGGGACTTTCAGGGTTTATTTCTGAGGCACTTATTTTCCTTGGTATTTTTCCGAAATTTACGACTTTGACAGTGATAGCAGTTCTTGGGCTTTTACTAGGAGCGGCGTATTTACTTTGGATGTATAAGAGAATGTTCTTTGGTGAGCCAAGTGAAGAAGTTAAATCATACAGTGATATGAATGCTCGCGAAGTTTTCTATATGCTTCCACTTTGTGTGGCAGTTATTGTTTTCGGAGTTTATCCAATGCCGATCCTTAATATTATGAGTGCGAGTGTTGGAAAATTATTAGTGCTTTTGAATAGTTTTTAAAAGGTAGAAGTATGCTTACGAATCTGTTCTCCCATTTATCTTTCTTTCTGCCTGAGGCAGCGTTAATAGTGATATTTTGTTTTGTCATTATTCTTGAATCTTTTTATTCGATAAAAGAAAAAGGAAGAGAGATTGTTTACACAGCCACTTTTACAGGTTTGATTTTTACTTTCATTCTTTTGGCTATTCAACTCAGCCTAGCACCAGTTAAAATTTTTTCCAATGCTTTAGTCATCGATAAATTCAGTACTGTCGCTAAGATGATTATGGTTATTGCCACAATTGGTGCTGTCTATATTAGCATGATCTCAAAAGATATTTACGACACGTTTAAAGGTGAGTTTAATATTATGGTTTTAGGCGTGCTGTGTGGAGGAATGCTTCTTGCCAGTGCGAATAATCTTTTGATTGTTTATTTAGGAATCGAAATTCTCTCTATTCTTTCTTATGTGCTTGCTTCCTTTAAAAGAGATAATACTAATTCCAACGAAGCTGGAGTGAAGTATCTTCTTTACGGTGGAGTGTCCGCAGGGATTATGCTTTTTGGCATGAGTCATCTTTATGGATTTTTGGGCACGATTAACTTTGCAGAAATGGCACTTAAGATAAATACTCTTCAGGGACATAGTTTGTGGATTGTGATGGCCAGCTTTCTTTTATTCTTTGTGGGCATTGGTTATAAAATTGCAACAGTTCCTTTTCATATGTGGTCGCCCGATGTTTACGAAGGCTCCCCTATTCCTGTAACCAGTTTCTTTGCCCTTGTTCCTAAGATGGCGGGTTTGGCTATTCTCATTCGTGTGACAATGACTTTTTTTGGAGATGCTTCTCCTCTTCATGTGTCATGGATTGGTTTACTTCATATTATTGCAGCACTGACGATGTGCGTGGGAAATATTTCTGCTATCGGTCAGGAGTCTGTGAAAAGAATGCTCGCCTTCTCCTCTATCGGTCACGTCGGTATGATGCTTATGGGTGTTATTGTGATGAACGCCGTGGGTGCACGCGATATTCTTTTCTATGTATTTACCTATATTTTTATGACAACGGTGGCTTTTGCCATTACAGCTCACGTGAGCAATCAATATGGAACAGATTCGAATGTAGCTTTTAAAGGACTAATCTATAAAAAACCAGTGCTCGCGATTGCGATGATGATTGCTCTTTTTTCTTTGGCAGGCCTTCCTCCTTTTGCAGGATTTATTGCCAAATTTAATATCATCTCTGCTGCGGTAGAAGGTGGACAATACGGTATTGCCCTTATTGCTGCGATTAACTCTGTGGTTGCTTTATATTATTATATGTATCTTGTGAAAAAAATGGTTTTTGATCAAGCAATGAGTCATGAAGGAATTGATTCCGCTAATTTTAAACACCAATTCTTTTTAAGTGTTATCACTCTTCCTATTATTCTTTTGGGAATTTTTTGGAATGATATTATGATGATTGCAGATGGAGCGAAACTCTTTTAATAATTTTTATTTTCTCGCATCTGCTTTAAAGGCGTAGGGTCTTAGAACTTTTGCGAGCGCTAAATCTTCGCTATAAGGCTCTAATTTTTTTATAAAACTATCGAGAGCAGGAATCATATTGTTATTGAAATTCAAAGCATCTTTATAGTTGTCTTCATTTTTAATTTTTTCTAATTCATCAAAATTTTTTACCGCAGTTCGAAAACATTCAATTTGTATTATGAGATTATTCATTTCATTTTCTGGTAAGTTTTTCTGATCTATGTCCATTGAAATGAGCTCAAGATAATTGGTAAAAACCTCCGTTGCCTGTTGAGAGACACTTGTCTTTGGACACTCCTGTGACCAGGTTTGATTGGTACTCAATAAAATAAGTAAAATAAAAAACTTCATATTATTTATTTTCTTTAGCAAAGCTTTCAAGAACTCTTTGAATCTCTTGGCGATGGCCATTATCTCTTGCTAGTTTTTCAAGATAAATTTGTTGTGTTGATTGACTGTCTCCATTTCCTGCTGCTGCATTCTCGAGTTCAATGATTTCCGCTAGATCGATACGGAGATTTTTTTGAATATAAGAACATACCTTAGTATTATAAGAAATATCCTCATTGGTTTTGACAAGGAATCCAACGGATTTTTTCCCAGCATATTCCACGATCACATCTCCTGAAAATTGATCATTAATATCAAAGATTAAGTTAATGGTACCACTTCCAAGCACTTGCAGATAAGGACAAGGCAGGGTTGAATTACTGGCATGTGCCAGAGATCCAAGAAAGAGGGAAGAAAAAAGAAGAGTTTTAAGTATTTTATTTTTCATAAACTGATTTTAGCAAGTTCTTGTTCGGTCCATAGGCCCCCTTTGTAATAATTACTTTATCAAAAAAGAGGTGTATAATATTTAAACATGAAAGCATTATTACTTTTTGGAGTTGGAGTTATTCTGTGGCCCATTTTGGAGTATATTCTCCACCGTTTTTCGGGACATACTATAAAATTTCCTCAAGAATTTTACCTTGAGCATCAGGCTCATCATATTCAGAAAGATTATTTTGCTCCCGCTTGGAAAAAACTTTTAGTTGCGTTACTCGTTTTAGTGGCACTCACTTATATGAATAGTTTGTGGCTAGGAAAACTGGAAGCTTTCATTTTTTCGAGCGGTTTTATCGCGATGTATCTATTCTATGAATGGCATCATTATGCATTTCATGCATACCCTCCGCGCACAAAGTTGGGCCTTAAATTGCGCAAGCATCATTTTGCTCATCATTTCGTCAATCCGCGCTATAACCATGGCGTTACCAGCACAATAATAGATAGATTGTTTAAAACCCACCTAAACGTTGATTGCGTCCCAGTGCCTAAAAAACTTGCGATGAATTGGCTCCTTGATGAAAGTGGAAGTGTTCAAGATGACTACCACGCCCATTTTTCTCTTCGTTAAAAATGGATGACATATGCTCATAATTTTGAAATAATGAGCATATGATCAACAGAATTATTTCAAGTGAAATGGAAAAAACCAAAAAAAGTGTTCTTTTATTGGGGCCCAGACAAGTTGGAAAATCCACGCTGATTGCTCACTTAAAGCCTGATCTGGAGATAAATTTAGCAGATGAAATGGAGTATTTAACCTATTCGGGCAAGCCAGAAGCATTTCGAGAAAAAATTGAGCAGAGTGAAGCTGAAATAATTTATATTGATGAAATTCAAAGGCTCCCTAAACTTCTCAACACCATTCAAGCCCTGATTGATAAAAATAAAAATTTAAAATTTTATTTAACTGGATCAAGTGCACGCAAGTTAAAAAGAGGAGAAGCAAACTTATTGCCAGGAAGAGTTGTTAATTACAATTTAGGTCCATTTGTTTCCAGTGAATTTAACTACAAGATGGATACTTCTAAAGTTCTTTCTTTTGGTTCTCTTCCTGAAATTTATTTAAGTAAAAATGAAAACGAGAATAAGAAGATTTTGCGTTCTTATGCGGGAAATTATTTAAAAGAAGAAATTCGAGCAGAGGCCCTGGTGAGAAATTTAGATTCCTTTTCTCGTTTTTTTAATGAAACAAGTTCTTATGTGGCTGAGTTTGTTGATTTCACCAAAATGTCTACAAGGGCTAAAATATCTCGTCATGCGATTCCTCGTTATTTTGAAATACTCGAAGACACTCTCGTTGGTGATCGTTTAAATTATTTTAATTCCATAGATCACGGAATTGATCTTATTAAGCACCCTAAATTTTATTTTTTTGATAATGGAGTGTATAACGCGCTCTTGTCTAATTTTACAGCCAGTCTTGATCGAATGGGAAAATTATCTGAGCAATTGGTTTTTTCGCAAATAAAACATTCTTCGTGGGCACAAGATAAAGAAATAAGAATTTCCTCTTTTAGAACGAGAGCTGGAGTTGAAGTTGATTTTATCATAGAGATTGAGCAGTCTCTTTATGCAATTGAAGTTAAAACGAATGAGCATATTATTTCAGATGACTTAGTCGGCTTACAATTTTTTGATAAAGCGATCTCCCCAAAAAAGAAATTATTTGTTTTTCATATGGGCAAGAATGAGAAGAAACAAGGAAATATTTGGATTCTTCCTTGGCAAAAAGGTTTGCAGGAAATTGGCCTATAGCCACATTTATTCTATTTATTAATCCTCAAAAAATTGGCACTTTTAAGAAAAAAGTGCAAGGAAAAGTATTTTGTAAAAATAAGATAACTCATTGAAATTAATGAAAAGACTATCTTTTTTTTAATGGCGAAATTATTTATAGGTATAATAAGAACAAGAAGAGGCAATGGAGTAGGTGTCAAAATATTTTTTAAAAGATTTAAAAAATATTTTAAGGGAAATTCCAAATACCTAGGAAATGGTTTCTTTGAGAGTCATGTTGCGATGGCTCGATGTAAAATCAAAAAATATTGATTTTACAAGTTGTACGTTGGTTGGGCAAAAGAGAGAAAAATCTTAAACCACCAAAAGTATCATAGCAAAAAGAAAAGCCTTCAAAGCATGATGATGAATTATGTTTTGAGGGCTTTTTGATTTTTATCTAATCATTACCAAATAAATCGCGAGTATAAATTTTAGATTCAACATCATTTAATTCATCAACCATTCGATTAGCAATAATGATATCAGCTTCTTTTTTGAAGATATCTAAATCTTTAATGACACGCGAATCAAAAAAAGTAGATTCATGATAAACAGGCTCATAAAGAATAACTTCAACATTTTGCGCTTTAATACGTTTCATGATGCCTTGAATACTCGATGTGCGAAAATTATCGGAACCAGATTTCATGATCAGTCTATACACCCCCACCATTTTAGGTTGTTTGCGAAGTATTTCACTGGCAATAAAATCTTTGCGAATAGCATTGGATTCGACAATCGCAGAGATTAATTTTTGAGGAACATTCTGATAATTGGCGAGCAATTGTTTAGTATCTTTAGGTAAACAGTATCCACCATATCCAAAACTTGGATTGTTATAATGATCACCAATACGAGGATCAAGACTAATCCCTTGAATAATTTGCTTACTGTTTAAGTTGTAAGTCGCAGCATAGGTATCAAGTTCATTAAAATAAGAAACACGCATCGCGAGATAGGTATTGGCAAAAAGTTTAATAGCCTCAGCCTCTGTAGCATCAGTAAATAAAATAGGAACATCTTTTTTAATAGCGCCTTCCTTGAGAAGATTTGCAAAAATCTCAGCACGTTTGGAGCGCTCTCCTATAACAATCCGAAATGGATGCAAGTTATCATATAAAGCTTGTCCCTCTCTTAAAAACTCAGGTGAGAAAATAATATTTTCAGTGCCTAAAGCGGCACGAGTTTTTGCAATATAGCCAAGGGGAATAGTAGATTTAATGATCATGACGGCATGGGGATTGATCATCATGACATCGCGAATTACGGCTTCGATGGATTGAGTGTTAAAAGAATGAGTGATAGGATCGTAATCAGTGGGAGTGGCTATAACAACATAGTCTGCGTCCTGATAAGCTTCATATTTATCAAGAGTAGCTTTAAAGTTTAGTGGTTTGTTTTTGAGATATTCTTGAAGCTCACGATCATGAATAGGTGATTCCTTGCGATTAAGCATGGCGACTTTTTCAGCAGCAATATCGAGCGCCACAACTTCGTTATGCTGTGACAATAGGACTCCATTGGATAAGCCAACATAACCAACACCGGCAATTGCTATTTTCATTGTAAATTCCTAAAATAATCAATCGTTTTTTGAAGCCCTTGTTCTAATTTAATTTGTGGCTCCCAACCTAAGGTTTCTTTAGCTCTTGTGATATCTGGTTGGCGTTGTTTCGGATCATCAAGGGGAAGGGGTTTCATAACTAATTTAGAAGTCCCCCCTACCATGCGCAGGACGGTTTCTGCGAGTTCGCAAATGGTAAATTCACCAGGATTGCCGAGGTTAATGGGGCCCACAACTTCTTTAGAGGTTGCCACCATGCGGATAAAACCTTCAATCAGATCATCGACATAACAGAAGCTGCGTGTTTGTGATCCATCACCATAAATAGTTATATCTTCACCGCGCAGAGCTTGCATAATAAAATTTGAAATAACGCGTCCGTCATTGGGGTGCATGCGAGGGCCATAAGTATTAAAAATACGCACCATCTTAATCTCTAGAGCGTGTTGTCTGTGATAGTCAAAGAATAAAGTTTCGGCACAGCGCTTACCTTCATCATAACAAGAACGAATGCCAACAGAATTAACATGTCCCCAATAACTTTCTGGCTGAGGGTGAATTTGGGGATCACCATAAACTTCACTGGTTGAAGCTTGTAGAATTTTCGCCTTGGTTCTCTTGGCGAGCCCTAACATATTGATGGCGCCATAGACGCTTGTTTTAGTTGTTTGAATGGGATCCCATTGATAATGAACTGGCGAAGCGGGACAAGCTAAATTATAGATTTCATCGACTTCGACATAGAGTGGATTGGTCACGTCGTGCCTCATTAACTCAAAGTGGGGATTGTTTAAAAGATGAGTAATATTATCTTTGGATCCAGTATAAAAATTATCAACACATAAGACGTCGCAGCCATCTTTGAGAAGACGTTCACAGAGATGAGAGCCCAAAAAGCCAGCTCCTCCAGTCACTAAAACTCTTTTTCGATTAGACATTCGCATAGATACCTCCAAGAGTTTTTTGATTTTCCATGTAAAATTGATTGGCCGCAAACCATCCATTGACATTGCCCGTATCAAAACGCTTTGCTTGCGTGGCGACGCCGTAGAGAGTTGATTGATTCATTATTTTAATAAGAGCATCAGTGAGTTGATACTCTCCTCCAGCGCCTTTAGAAAGGTTTTCAAGTTCCTGCCAAATTTCAGGTTTAAGAATATATCTTCCGGGCAATGCGAAATTACTCGGAGCATTTTCCATGGCTGGTTTTTCTACAAGGTTGGTAATTTTATTATTTGCTCCAAGGGCAGCGATACCATAGTTAGAAACTTTATCGCGCGGCACCTCAAGAAGAGAAACGGCAGAGGACTTAAATTCTTGAAAGTGATTTAAGAGTTGCTGAGTTGGTGAAAGCTCTGATTCAAAAGGTAGGAAAAGCTCATCTGGCAAAAGCACGAGAGCATTTTCTTGATTTTGAAATTCACTTTTTGCACAATGAATAGCGTGACCAAGTCCCAGAGCTTCTTGTTGATAGATAAATTTAATAGAAGAAGAGCCGGCAAAATAATCTTTAATTAAATCTTTTTTAGAACTAATGATAACAATAATCTCTTTTATTCCTGCTCGTGTGAGTTCCTGGATACTGTATTCAAGAAGAGGTCTTGTTCCGAGTGGAAGCATTTCCTTGGGGATTGTTTTGGTGATGGGGGCAAATCGTGTTCCCAAACCTGCGGCGGGGATAATGGCTTTTATGTTCATGGAAGTAATTTAGCGTTTTTGGACCCAAAAAGGAATATGACTATAATATACCTCAGTATAAATTCGTCTTGACTATTTTATACTGAGGTATATTATAGTCATATGCGATATTTGGAATCATTTATTTTAAAAGACCTGAGCAGAAAGATGGTTTTAGTTGCGGGGCCCAGACAATGTGGCAAAACGACGATGGTTAAAAATTTACTTCGTTCTCAAGGATCAGGTGTTTATTTAAATTGGGACTATAGCGATGATCAAAAAACTATTTTAAAACATTTATGGAGTGAAAGCGATAAACTGATTATTTTTGATGAGTTACATAAATACCCCAAATGGAAAAATCTCTTAAAGGGCTATTATGATCATTACAAAGAAAAGCATCATTTTTTAGTGACGGGTAGTGCAAGGCTTGATGTGTATAAAAGAGGTGGAGACAGTATGCTTGGTCGCTATCACTACTATAGACTTCATCCTTTTACTCTTGATGAGTTGCCACCTAAAATAAGTTCTCAAGATGCTTTTAATCGTCTCATGAGCGTGGGTGGTTTTCCTGAACCTTTTTTAGAATTTGATGAAAGAGAAGCAAGGCGCTGGAGAGAAGAGCGCTATGATCGCATTATCCGAGATGATATAAGGGATCTTGAAAATATAAAAGATGTTCAAAATATGGCGCTTCTTTTAAGGCTTTTAAGAGAGCGAGTGGGCGGAACTATTGTAGTGAGTAATTTAGCGCAGGATTTAAAAATTTCACCGATCACTGTTGCTAAGTGGATCGATATTTTTGAAAAGATGTATCTTGTTTTTAAAGTTGGAGCTTATTCCAAAAATCTTCCGAGGGCCCTACAGAAACCTTTTAAGGTGTATTTTTTTGATAATGCGGATGTGATTGGAGATAAAGGTGCGGTCTTTGAAAATCTTTGCGCCAATCATTTATTAAAGAGATGTCATTTTTGGCAAGACCATACGGGAGAGCAGTGGGAGCTTAAGTTTCTGCGCGATAAAGAAGGGCATGAAGTTGATTTTGTTTTACTCAAAGATGGCAAAATTGAGGAACTGATTGAAGCAAAGTTCAGTGATTCAACGATTTCATCAGGGTTAAAATATTTCACGCAAAGACTTGAGACGAAAAGATCGGTTCAAATTGTCGCGGATCAAAAAAAGTATTTTAAAAAAGATGGGTATGAGTGTATTCATCCGATTGAGTATTTTAAAAAGGTTTGGTGACATTTTTATTGATCAGATCTCTTTTTTTATCAAAAAACCATCCCCATTTATTAAAATATTTTATGGCACTTAAACTATGAATGAGGAACATTTTAAACGATTTATGAGAACTGCCAGCGAACTCATGAATAATTGAAACATGAGGGTAAAAAATAGTTTTATATTGTTCATTGATTCTTCGACTTAGGTCAATGTCTTCTGCATACATGAAAAAACGCTCATCAAATACCCCGACTTTTTTTAAAGTCTCTTTTCGAAGAAACATAAAACAGCCCGATAAATAAGGAACTTCCATGATTTGGTTGTAATGAGTAAATCTCATTTCAAAATAATGACTATGTTTTTTTTTCCATTCTTTGATGGGAATAAATCTTCGAAGAATTAAATCCTTGGGGCTTGGCACAAATTTACAAAGATACTGTAATTCACCGTTCGGGTAAAAAACTTTTGGCATAACAAGTCCGACATCGGAATTTTGATCCATGAATCTTTTGAGTTCTTCGAGAACACCTGCTTCAAAGGAGACATCTGCATTAAGCACGAGATGATATTCACTATCAAGAGATTGTGCTTTGGAAAGGGCGAGATTGTGAGCCGCGCCAAATCCTGGATTAGAAGGGTTATGGATATATTCGATATTTTGATTTTTGCTAATGCTTGTTTTTAAAAAATCACTGCTTGAATTATCAATAAGATAAATTTTTAATCTCTCAGAATATTTATCGAGACTTGCCAGACAGCGCTCTAATTGCTCAAAATCCGTATTATATAGAACAATAGAGACGGTTAGAAGACTCATTTATTTTGAGTGAGGTACCATAACACAGTCTTTTTTATTCCTGTGTTAAAATTTTCATCTGCTCGCCAACCCAGTTCATTTTCTAATTTACTCGCATCAATAGCATAACGGCGATCATGTCCCGATCTATCTTTTACGAAAGAAATAAGTTCATCGTATTTTTTGCGGTCTTCGCGAGGTTTAAGCTCGTCAAGGATAGAGCAGATTGTTGCAACGACCTCAAGATTTGTTTTTTCGTTTCGGCCACCAATATTGTAGGTTTCAGAATTTTTACCTTGATGAAAAACAAGATCGATAGCTTTGCAATGATCTAAAACATAAAGCCAATCGCGAATATTTTTGCCATCACCATAGATAGGGATGTTTTGTAAGGCAAGTGCCTTGCGAATAATTGTTGGAATAAGTTTTTCATTATGTTGTTTGGGTCCATAATTATTTGAACAGTTCGTGGTAACCACATTCATTCCATAAGTGTGATGGTAGGCGCGTACGATAAAATCACTACTCGCCTTAGAAGCACTGTAGGGAGAATTTGGTGCATAGGGAGTTGTTTCCATAAAGAGTCCCTCATCACCAAGGGTTCCATAAACTTCGTCTGTTGAAATATGGTGGAAACGAGACTCCTTAAATTCTGTTTTATATTCGTTTGGTGCACTCATCCAAAATCTTCTTGCGGTATCGATAAGATTAAAAGTTCCTTCGATATTTGTTTTAATAAAAATCGCTGGGCCCGAAATAGAATTGTCGACATGGCTTTCAGCAGCAAAGTGAATGACATCAGTAATTTGGTATTGAGTAAAAAGAGAATTGACAAGATCTTGATCGCAAATGTCTCCCTCAACGAACGTATAATTAGTTGCTTTCTCAATTTCTTGAAGATTCGCGGCATTTCCTGCATAAGTTAATTTATCTAAATTGATAAATTGATAATGAGGATAAGTTTGAACCATATAAGGAACAAAGTTTGAGCCGATAAAACCTGCTCCACCAGTTACTAAGATAGTTTTTGTAAACATTCTTCTAATCCTTCTCGCCAATGTCTTATTTCTATCCCAAATCTTGTTTTGATTTTACTTTTTGCAAGGACACTATAATGGGGTCTACTTGCAGGAGTTGGATAGTCCTTAGTTGCAATGGGCGTTATTTTACAGTTTAATTTTTTAAGTTTCATTATTTCAAAGGCAAAATCATACCAACTTGCTACACCTTCATTGGAAAAATGATAAATTTCTTTTTCATTTTCTCGAATCTCTAAAATAATTGTCTTTATAGCACAGGCTAAGTCATATGCATATGTTGGGGTTCCAATCTGATCACAAACGACACTGATATTTTCTTTGGTTGCGCCAAGTTGTAGCATTGTTTTGACGAAATTTTTTCCATGACTTGAATAAAGCCATGAGGTGCGAATAATGCATCCTGAAAAAGCATATTCTAGAAATTTATCTTCTCCCCTTTTTTTGGTAAGACCATAAATAGAGTTAGGGGCAGTTTGATCGGATTCCTGATAAGGTAAGTAGTTTTTGCCATCAAACACATAATCAGTAGAAATATGAATAAGTGGAATCTGATATTTATGGGAGAGGCGTGCAAGATTTTCTACCGCTTTATTATTGAGAAGATCACAGCTTTCCTCATCACTTTGTGCTTTGTCCACTTGAGTATAAGCAGCTCCATTGATAATACCAGTTATTTTATTTTGCTCAAAAAAAAGATTTAATTTTTAAAAGTCAGTGGTAGGAAGAGTTTCTTGAGTTGAAAAAAAAGCTTCTTGTTCAGAATAAATTCTTTTTAGTTCAAACCCTAATTGGCCATTTGATCCAGTGATTAAAAGCATGGTGATTTTAAATATTCTTCAAGGCTAGGAAGAGCTAGGTCTTTCTCTGAAACAATGGGGTGAGTTGTTTGCCAATCAATGGCCAATGCTGGATCAGCAAAATATAATCCACCGTCAGCATTTTGATGATAAAAATTATCACATTTATAACTAAAAATAGCCTCACTGGAGAGCACTGAAAAACCGTGAGCAAATCCTCTAGGAATAAACAGTTGGTTTTGATTTTCCTCTGAAAGCAGTGCTGCAACATGTTTGCCAAAGGTTGGTGAATTCGCTCTTAAGTCGACAGCCACATCAAGGACTTTGCCTTTAATCACGCGAACGAGTTTAGCTTGAGCAAATTCGCCTTTTTGAAAATGTAAACCTCTGATGGTTCCCATTTTTGAGAATGATTGATTATCTTGAACAAAGTGAGCACTGATACCATTTTCTTTAAATGTTTTTTCATTATAGGATTCAAAAAAATAGCCGCGACTATCTTCAAATACTCTTGGTTCAAAGAGGATGATATCTTGAATGGCTGTTTGATGAAAAGCCATAAATATTATCTCTCAAGAGAGTTGATAAGATTTTGTACATAAGTGCCATAATCACTTTTGGCGACAGGAATAACAGCTTTTTTAAGGCCCGCAAGATCGATAAATCCCATGTTATAGGCAATCTCTTCCAAGCAAGCAATTTTTAAGCCTTGGCGTTTTTCAATAATATGAACAAAAGAAGAAGCTTCCATCATGCCTTCGCAAGTGCCTGTATCAAGCCAAGTAAAGCCACGCCCTAGAAGCTCAACGCTAAGATTGCCAGTTTGGATATATTGTTCAATGAGAGAAGTTATTTCAAGCTCTCCTCTGTTTGAGGGCTTAATATTTTTAGCAAGCGTCACGCATTGATTATCAAAAAAGTACAAGCCAGGAATAGCATAATTGGATTTTGGTTTCGCTGGTTTTTCCTCAACACCAATGACTTTTTTATCTTCGGTGAATTCCAAGACGCCATAGCTAGTAGGGTCCTCTACATAATAACCAAAAACGACTCCACCTTTTTTTAAAGCAGAAGATTTTTGTAGTTTTTCAGTGAGTGCATGCCCATAGAAAATATTGTCTCCAAGAATAAGGCAAACACTGTCAGAGCCAATAAAGTCTTCGCCGAGTATGAAGGCTTCAGCTAATCCACGAGGCTCATCTTGAATTTTATAGGAAAGTCGAATACCTAAGTTTTCACCAGAACCTAAAAGCTTTTCATAAAGCGGAAGATGCTCTGGTGTGGAAATAATGAGTATTTCTTTGATGCCAGCAAGCATAAGGATTGATAATGGGTAATAGATCATGGGCTTGTCGTAAATCGGCAAGAGTTGTTTCGAGATAGCAAGAGTTGAAGGACTTAGGCGAGTGCCCTTGCCTCCAGCCAGTATAATTCCCTTCATCGGGTTCCCTTTAGTTATTTTAATACCAATTACGAAA
>CAYQEW010000016.1:0-20015 GCA_964416605.1 uncultured Bacteriovoracaceae bacterium
CGCCACGATTAAATGGGGATGTTCAGCACCTGCCACGGTTACATCACCTACGCGCAACACGCATAGTGCAGCTCTTGTCATGAATGGAGATTTTTCTTCCGCTTCTGCGATCACGCAATCTTGGACAACTCTTCCTGGTGGACGCGGAGAGATTACAATCAATATGACCAATGCAGGATCTTATATTGATACAATAAGTCTTGAGGATGTTCTTTTGACAGGATTTGAAGTTGACACGAGCTTTACGCCAACGGTGACAGGAGATTTAACTGCGGTGACTCTTGCTGGAACAGCAACCTCTCCAATCTTTACTTTTCCCGCGCAAAGTCTCGATCATTTAGAAACAGCCACTCTGAAATTTAGAGTGGTGCCTCGTTCTAACTTTGATACTCTTTTTGATTTATTTGTGAATCCTGAAACAGTTGCCAATGGCTTTGATCCAGCTTTAGTGGCAGCGGGAATTAATACGGTGAATTTTTCGTATCAAAATAGTTGTGCCACACCGACAACCATTATCGATACGGCGACTCTTGATCCGATAACTCCAGACCTAGATATTGCCGTTTCCCCGACCACTCAGTTAGTGGCTTCAGGATCTAATTATTCTTATACCTACACGATTACCAATAATGGCGACAGCGGCTCTATTGCAGACAATATCACTTTTGTCCCAACGATTGGTGCAGGATGGAGTTCTCCGATTGTCACTGTGACAACTCCAGGAGTTGGCGGAGGCGGTGGAGTGTGCGCAGGCACTTGTATTTCGGCGCAACTAGGAACACTGGCCAGTGGTCAATCCATTGTGATTACGGTGACTGGTACTGCAAGTGCAGCGGGGCCTCTCAATATGCAAGGAGATGTGAAAGGTGAAACATTGGATGCCACTGGAGCACTCTCTGGAAACTACTATTCTCAGGATAAAGCGAAAGTAAAAGTTCTTGGTTACAGTCAAAGTAAAACTTTAGTGAGTACTTCTGAAGCGATAAGTAGCAATCCTGATCTTCTTATTGGAGAAGACGCTGTGTGGAGATTGCGCGTTGAATTTTTTGGTATTGATACAGACAATGTGACTTCGCTTACGATTCGCGACACTCTTCCAACGGGGATTGGTTATATCAGTCACGTAAATACTGCTTCTCATAATGCTGCTTACTCGATAAGTGGTAACACGGTAGGATCAAGTGGTGCAATTAATTTTGCCATTCCAACTATCACTAGTCCAGGAGCGGTTTTTGAAGTGGATCTCACCGCACGTGCGCTTAATATTGCGGGTAATACCAACGGAGTGAATCGACTGAATAATTTGGGGACTCAATTTACTTTCCTAGGAAGTACTTTTGGATCGAACAATGCAGCCGATGGATTTGGGGGAACACAAGCAACTCAGCACTCTCAAAATCAAGTGACGATTAAAAAACCAATTCAAGGGCTTGTTAAAAATGTGCGCAATATTACGCGAGGAGGAGCTTTCGCAACGTCTGTGGCTGCGCAAGCTGGGGATACTCTCGAATATAGATTGCAGATCACAAACACCGGAGGAGCCCCAGGACTTGATTTAACTATTGCTGATACATTGGGAGCAAAGCTGAGTTTAGTTGATGGAGCTGCGGATGGTGTCGATAATGATGGCGATGGAAGCGTTGACGATGCCACGGAAGGAACTTATACAGCGGGCTCAGGAGGAACTCTTTCTTTTAATGAAGCCAATACTCTTTTAACAAGTGGTTCGTCTTTTGCAAGACTCAACAATGGAAATACCATCACACTTCTTTATCGCGCCACGGTTTTAAATACCGTTATTCCTGGAGATGCTCCAGTGAATAGCGCCACTCTTAATATGACGACGTTGCCAGGACTCACCGGTTCTCAAAGTGCGCCAACAGGGGCTACGGGAACGAATACAGGCGAGTCACTTTTAACTTCTACTCAAGTGGCCACTGCGAATATCTTAAGTATTACGTTTGCGAAAACCTTGGAAACTACGTCGGTAGGCTCAGATACCTCGCTCAATATTTTAGTGGGTGAGCAAGTGAGATTTAAATTAGAGGCTATTCTTCCGCAAGGAACAACACCTAATTTAAAATTTACTGATGCTATTCCAGCGGGCTATAGACTTATTAATACAGGGACTCCGATTATGGGTTCCGCGATATCGGGCTGTAGTGGAACGCGCACATTGCCAGCGAGTTTACCTTCTAGTGGAGCAGTGACGTTAGAAATGAGTTTTGGAACCTGCGTGGCAGCTGTTGATACCAACGCCAATCGCACCATTACCTTTTATTATGATGTGCAAGTGGAAAATATTGCGCTTATGCAAAATGCCACAACTATTGCCAATGCGGCTAAGTATTCTTTCACAGGATTTACTTCGGCAAATTCTGTGATCACCACAACGGTGAAAGAACCGATTATTAGTAACGTTGACAAGACTGTGAATATTTCCAGCGGTCTAGATGCCGGTGATATCGTGACTTACACCGTTACGTATTCTAATACAGGAACAAGTACTGCTTATGACTTAAATATCACGGATACAATTGCCTCACATACAACTTATGTGGCAGGTTCTTCTTTAGGGTCTATCACAACTGATCCCGATATTTCAGGATCAATTTTGACCTGGGGGAGAAATCAAGCTTCGCCTCTTAAAATTGATTTAGCCGCGGGAGCAAGTTTTAGTTTTAATTACAAAGTAAAACTTTCAGATACCGTTGAAGCTGATGAAGTGTTAACCAATGCGCTGCGAGTTGAATACACCAGCTTGGATGGAGCGACGGGCCCAACTCTTCCGGCGCAAACGGGAATCAGTGCGGCTCCATCTGTCGGTACAGCAGGCACAACGGGAGGAGAAAGAAACGGTTCTGGCGGAGCGATCAACGATTATTTTGGAATCGATGCGGTAGGTATTACAGTTCGCAATTCCTTTTCAGTTGCGAAAACAACTTCGGGCGATACCCTTTCTCCAAGCGGCTTTAGAGTAGGTGATTTGGTTACCTATACTCTTGCCATGACTCTGCAAGAGGGTACTGTGGATGGTGTGAAGTTTGAAGATGTTTTACCAACAGGCTTAGCTTTTGATTCACTCACATCGATTAGCCCAGCAACTTCTAGTACTCTTACTTACACAACCCCAAGTAATCCATTGGTAGGCGCAACCGGAACTATTCAGTGGAATTTTGGCACAGTGGTTGTGAAGGGTGATACCAATGGAGTGGGAACTAAAACACTCACCCTTACTTTTCAAGCCAGAATTAAAAATGATGTGGGAATAACAAATGCCACTTCTCAAACCATCAACAATACGGCGCGCGTTCGCTATATAGACTTTGCAAATAATAATGAAGTGACCACTGATAGCACCGCTAGTTTAGCGCTTAAGCAACCAAGTGTGGCAATTGCAAAAAATTTAGCTGTGGGTCAAGCGACCACCGTAGGTGCAGGGGACAGCGTGAGCTATGTTGTCACCTTGACCAATAGTGGGACAGCGCCCGCTTATAACGCCATGATACGCGATACCTTGCCAACGGGCATGCGTCTCACCACACCAACTATAACAAGTGCTACTCTCAATGGAGTTGCAGCGAGCTTAACGGGAACGACTTATAATTCGACGACGGGCCTCTTTCAAATAACGCTCTCTGATGCTCAGGCGATTAATCCGGGTCAAACCTTAGTCGTGAATTACCAAGCAACCGTTGATTTAAGCGTTGGTGGAAATGTGAGTCTTGCTAACTCTGCTCTCTTGCAAGAATATTTTTCTAAGCCAAGTGCGGATGCAACAGAAAGAAGACAATACGCAGCAAGTTCACCGGTGTCTAAAACAGTCACCACTCTTGCTCCAACGGATATGGGTAAATCGCAAGATAAAGCTTTAGGAAATATTGGCGAAGTGATTACCTATACATTGACGGTGCCAAGTACTGCGGTCAATGTGAATCTTTATGATACTCGTATTACTGATAGTATTCCGAGCAACCTCACTATTATTTCGACGACAACGAATGCAACAACTCTTGGCACAACCGTCACCGACACAAGCTCTGGGCAAAATATCAATTTAAAATTTGATAAAATTCCAGCGAATCAAAAAGCGACGGTGACCATTCAAGCGCGAGTCAATAATAGTGTCAGCAATCAAAATGCGACATCTATTAGCAACCAAGCAAGTTACACATGGGCACCATCAGCGGGAGGAGCAGCAAGTTCTGCGATTACTTCAAGTGCTGTAAGCTTTGTGGTGAAAGAGCCAGTTCTCAGCACAGGGAAAGTCGAAAAATCTCGCACTATGCTGAACCCAACATTGGGACTACAAGCTGGCGATAAAATTGTGTACACCATCACGGTAACAAATACTGGAACCGGTCCAGCCCATGATTTACAAATTGATGATATTGCCGATGAAGATTTTACTTCACCGTCTGTCACGGCGAATCCTGATAATCCTGGAGCTCCCAGCAATATGGGAACAGCTTCAGGCAACACAACGTGGAGATGGAATGTGGCAGGGCCTCTTGCCATCGGCGCAACCTATGCTTTTGATGTTGAGTTTACTTTAGGCTCAGCAGTACAACCTTATCAGACTCTTCTCAATACCACGGCTGTTAAATGGACTTCTCAAGCAGGGACAGCAATAGGAGAAAGAACGGGAGCAGATGGAGTAGGAGGAGCTTTAAACGATTACGCTAAAAATCAAAGTGCAGCGGTCAGTGTCACAACAGGTGGAGTTGAGTTTGCCAAAATAATTAAAGCGCCAGGAACAACCAATTATACTATTGGAGAAGAAGTTACCTATCAGTTAGTGGTAGATTTTATCACGGGAACACTTGGCAATCTTTCTATTGTTGATACTTTGCCAGCGGGACTTTCCTTTGTTTCGGCAACGGCCTTTAATCAAAGTGCCGCGGCGGTCACGATTATTTCTAGTCCTGCCGCAGGTGCTACCGGAACGCTTACTTTTGGTTTTGGCTCACTGACCTCTTCGCATATCAGTCCAAAACTGACTTTGGAAATTAAAGCAAGAGTGAGAAACGTTGTAGGTAATGTTGATGGAACAACTCTCACCAATGATGCTGATATCAAATTTGATAATCCATCAGGAGGTGCTCAGGTCAATATTAATTCTCCCGTTGATCCAGTGATCACACTTAAAGAACCAAAACTTGTGATGGCACTAGATGCGCCTACAGATACGACACTTGGAGCTCCGTCAACGTACACGGCAACACTCAAAAATACGGGAACCAGTAAAGCGTATCAACCAACCGTCAGTATTGAATTGCCTACAGGTATGCGTGATCATAGCCCAATTACTTTAGCAGGCATGACAGTTACAATTTCGGGAGGCCGTACTGTGACGCTTACAGCAGGCACAGACTATACGGTGACTTATAACGCCACGACTGGAAAACTCGATTTTACTTTTACCTCTGCACAGTCTTACTTAGACTTAACTGAATCACTCACGATTGATTTTAAAGCACAAGTTGATAACGATTCTGCTTTAGGAACAGACTACACGCTCAAAGGAACGACTACTAATTATAGCAGTGTGACAAAATCAGGGGGAGCTCTTCCGGATACTCGAAATTATCCAACGGTTTTTGGATCGGGAACCGTGGGAACAGCTAATGGTGCAGTGGGAGATGATCCAACAGATAATGCAATCACCAATGTTTTAGCACCGGTTTTAAACATAACAAAATCCGTTGTTTCTAGAACCGCTTTACCAGGCGATGTGGTGAGCTATGAAGTGATTGTGAGTAACACCGGAGACGCTGATGCTACAATTACGAGCTTATCCGATACACTGCCTTCTTTCTTTGTAGCAGCGACGATGACCTCTCCGGTCGTGAGCGCTAGTGCAGGAGGCGTAGCTGGAACACTTGTCACTTCTGGCAATAGTTGGACAATTACTGATGCGATGGTTCCTAAAACTTCAGGAACTCTCACAATTACATTTAGCGCAGAGTTAAAAACGCCTCTGCCAAGTAGTACAATTGTAGCCAACCAAGCCACATCGAGTGTGGTGGGTTTCACAAACCCTATTCTCTCTGATTCAACGGACCCTCTGGATGATCATGGAGGCAAAGATCCAACACTCGTGGTGATTACTTCGGCTCCTGTTTTGAAGGTGACAAAAGAATCAACGCCTTCTTCTAATCCATTATTACCAAGTGGCACCGTTCTTTACACAATGGTGATTACCAATACTGGAAATGAGAATGCTCTCAGTGCTTCGTTGCAAGATACGATGCCAGCCAATACAACCTATGTGCCTAACTCGACATTTCTTAATGCCTTGCCAGTGGCTGATGTGGCGGGACGTTCTCCTCTTGAGGCTGGAATGAGTGTCAATGCACTTTTAAGTCCAGCAGGAGAAATGCCCGTTGGAGGAGTGGCAACAATTACATTTAGTGTGCGCATCAATGCGAGCGCAACGAATGGAACAATTATTAACAATCAAGCGGTTCTCAATGCTTCTGGAAATGGTTCGGGGTCTATTTCACCACCTATTTTATCCGATGATCCAAGTACTTCCCCAAGTCCCGATCCAACCTTAGATACGATTGGAGGAGGAAGTGCTGTTTACTCAGTCAAAACCGTCACTGATTTAAATGGTGGAACTCTTCTTCCGGGAGAAAGTCTCGAGTATGAAATAATTATTTCTAACTTGGGTTCTAAAAATATCATCAACGTTGTTCTGGGTGACAATATCCCGGTTAACACAACCTATGTTCCAGGATCTATGCTTTATGATAGCAATGGAACATCGGGAGGTTTAAGTTACACCACTTTGACTGATTCTCTAGATGCCGATCAGGGTAATTCAACGGGAAGTTTAGTGCGTGTGGTGGTTGGCACGATTACTCCTGGCAACGATGTTGCGATCAAGTTTCAGGTGATCGTTGATGGCGGAGTGGCCGTGGGAACAGTGATTCGCAATCAAGGTATTGTGAGTCTTGATGGACTTCCTTCAGTGGCAACTGATGAAGATGGAAATTCAAGTAACGGTGAACAGCCTACAGATATTGTGGTGGGCAATGTTCCAGCCCTTGTAGGCGTTAAAAATGTGGCGGACATTAATGGTGGCGCGGTAGAGCCAGGCGATGATTTGCGTTACACCATTGTGATTTCTAACGTGGGATCCGTTGATGCAACCAATGTTATTGTCGTAGATGCCCTTGTTCCTCCTACGCCCACAACCTATGTTTTAGGCAGTACCAAAGTAAGTGGTGTGACCGTAGCAGACTTACTTGGTAACTCCGCGTTGATGGCAGGAATTAATTTAGGAACAATTGTTGCGGGCTCAAGCAAGAGCATTGTCTTCAACGTCAATATTCCACTGGGCACACCTGCTAGCACAGTCATTGTGAATCAGGCGCAGTTTAGTGCTGATGGAGGCTTGTCAGGTATCACCGATTCTAATTTAAATGATGGGGTCGAATCTGGAAATAATGGTTCTGATCCTAACGATGATGATCCAACCAAAATTCAATTAGGTGCTTCACCAAGTTTAGCGTCAGTGAGCGGAACGGTGTGGATGGATCAAAATAATGATGGAGTGATCAGCGCCTCGGAGCAGAAAAAAGAAGGGTGGGTTGTTGAAGTTGTGCATGGAGGAATCGTTCTTAAAACGACAACCACCGATGCGAATGGAAACTATTTTGTGAGCGCTCTTCCACCGGGAACAGGCTATGACATTCGCTTTAGACACCCTACTTCAGGTGTTGTCTATGGGCGTCCTCAGTCCAATGATCCGGATGCTACAGTCAATGGAAGTACAGTGAATGGTTATATTCAAAATATAACTTTGCAAGAAGGAAAGGTAACAATTAATCAAAATCTTCCGCTTGCACCAAGTGGTGTTGTGTATAACTCTGTGACCAGATCACCTGTGGCAGGGGTCATGGTTTTTATCGAGGGACCTGCTGGATTTAATCCAAGCACTCATTTACTTCCGGGACAAAATGGTCAGATCACCGGCAGTGACGGGTTGTACCGTTTCGATTTAACAGATACCGCGCCTGCAGGTACCTATACGATTAGAACGGTGAATCCAGGTATTTATATGCCAGGAAAATCGACGATTATACCGGCGCAAACAACCAGTCTGACTCCATCGCTAGGAAGTCCGGCGTGCACGATTGCGCCATCAGGTGTGTGTCTTATTGTCAGTGGTAATAATGCTCCAGCGATTGGTCAACCAACGATTACGTATCTCACTTTTAATTTTGATCCAAGCAATCCAGCGCAACCGAAAGTTGTTCATAACCATATTGCCATTGACCCTATTCTGGAAGGGGCTATTAAGGTTATTAAAACAACCCCAATGACCAATATTACAAAAGGCTCTCTCGTTCCCTACACCATTGAGGTGCAAAACACTCTTAATGCAACACTCACCAATATCGATGTGGTAGACACGATGCCAGCGGGATTTGTGTATGTTGCCAACTCCGCAAATGTCGCTGGAACAGTTTTAGAGCCAGTTAAAGTCGGCACGAAACTTCGCTGGAATAACTTAACCTTTACCGCCAATGAGACTAAAAAAATCTCCCTTGTTTTAGTGGCAGGTATCGGAGTTAACTTAGGAATTTATACCAATCAAGCTTTTGCGGAAAATAATATTGTAGGCGCGCGCGTTTCTAATATTGCCACCGCAGATGTACGCATTGTCGCGGATCCTGTTTTTGATTGTCCTGAACTCATTGGAAAAGTTTTTGATGATCATAATCGCAATGGTTATCAAGATCAAAATGAAGAAGGATTACCGGGAGTGAATGTGGTGACTGCGAGAGGCTGGATTATTAAAACTGATTTTGATGGTCGCTACCATATTGCTTGTCCAATGATTCCAAATGACGATATTGGCAGTAATTTTATTTTGAAGCTCGATGAAAGAACCTTGCCAACAGGTTATCGCGTCACCAATGAGAACCCTCGTATTGTGCGACTGACTCGCGGTAAAATGAGTAAGATTAATTTTGGCGCTTCGATTCATCGAGTGATTCGTTTGGAATTTAAAGATGAGGCATTTGCAGTTTCTTCAGAGACATTAAAACCAGAATGGCTCAAAAATATTGATGTCGTTATTAAAGTCTTGCGAGAAGAGCAATCGATTCTTCGTATTTCTTATTGGGCAACCAAGGAAGAAAATACTCTTGCGAATAAACGAATGAAAATAATACGAGAAACAATTAAAGAAAAATGGCGAGAAAAAAATACTTCCTATCCACTAGTGATTGAAGAAGAAATTAGCTACGCAAAGGAAGGAGGAAGCTATGGCGATAAAAAATAAATGGGCATTAATACTATGTTGTATTTTATCTTTGAATAGCTTTGCTCTGCCTAAAAATAGCGAGCTTCCTTTGCCGAATCAAGATTTGGAAGTTATGGGACTTGAGTCTCTGATGCTTACGGAAAAAGAACTGGATAAGATTAAAAAGCATTCTCCTGAAGTCAGCGATAAAATGCCGGTGAATAAAGCTTTTGAACGAGCAGAGTCAAATATTCCAGATAAGATTCTCAAAATAAGATTTGAAAATTTATCTGGACTTAACTCCGCGGTGGAATTGGTTGTTAAAGAAGTCATGGAGATTATTAAAACTAAAGATGTCACACGTATTCATATTGTGGGGCATACGGATAATAATCCTATTCTTGGCAAAAGAGCCCAAGCTAAATTTAAAGACAATATGGTTTTATCGAGGGCAAGAGCGAATCTTGTCAGCAGTTATTTTGTGAACAAAGGACTGGATATCCCTATTAGCTATGAAGGACGTGGCCCTAATGATCCAGAAGCTTCGAATGATACGCCAGAAGGAAAGGCTCTCAATCGCCGTACTGAAATTTATATTTATTACAAAAAACAAGATGTAAAAATTGAGAAAATTGAAACGGCAAAGAAGCAAGTAAATTTAGCGGAGATAGGTTGTTCTTATAAAAAAGAATATAGTGAAAAAAAGACGCTTCCTCAAATACACCGAGTAGAAAATAAAACCCCAGACTTTAGATTGATTATTAATTTTGATACATTAAAAAGTAATATTAAGGATAAAGAACAAGTTAAGATTAATAATTTTATTGTCAGTGTTTTAGAAGAAAATAAAAATAATTTAGATTATCTTCATATCACAGGACATACAGACAGCGACGCAATTAAAGGAAAAGGTTTACTCGAATTTGCCGACAACAAAGTACTCTCGACTCATCGAGCTAAAATGGTGACGGAAGAATTGCAAAAAATATTTCCGAAAGTTCCTATGAGTTTTGAAGGTAAAGCAGCAAGTCTTCCTATTTCCAGCAATGATAATGCTCAGGGCAAAGCACTGAATCGACGCACGGAGGTTTGGGTTTATTTGAGTAACACAAAACATGCTGAATTATCGAGCACAAGTTTAGCAGAAACAAAAACCTATTGCATTGGCGATGCTTGTCCCAAAGGCACAGAGCTTCCTGCACGGGTTACCAACGATGGTAAACCTCTTCGCATCACCGCAGATGGAGAAGATTTGCAACGTGATTATTATAATGATCAAAGTCCAACGAATCATGTGGATTTTCAACGTTGTACTGATGTGGCTCTCGAAAAAGCAAATGTGCAAGTGCGCTTTAATGCTCTGGAGTATGATAAAAAACTCAACGTCAATGCTTCCGCTAATTTTGTGAATGTGGGTGAAAATATTGATTTTAAAATGTACACCAATTATCGCGAGTTTATAGAAAAAGCAGAAGTGCGCATTTTTGAGCAAGCGGATTCTACTCAAGTGAAGCCTTATCAAATTCTTCCTTTGCATAAAAAAAATAAATTTTCTTGGAGTGAAGCGAATTGGAAAACCGATTTAGGTTCTAAAGATTTTTTAGGACAGGACAAAAATTACTTCTATACTTTAAGAGTTTATAATGCAGATGGACAGTTTGATGAAACGAAAACTAAATCCTTTGTGGTGAAAAGACTTAAGACTCAGCAAGAAACCTCGCACACCAATCTGAATCAAGGTTACGGACAAAATAATCTCATACACTCCAATATTGCGGTCTATGGTGGTTCAGTGATTGTGAACGCCCAAGGTATACCGAGTAACTATACGCCGACTATTATGGGTGAAGAAATTCCTCTCGATTCACAGGGACGTTTTGTCACAGAACAGATTTTAAAACCTGGCAGCAATTATGGAATTGAAGTACTGGTTCATGACAAAAATAAAAAAGGATTAGAGTTTAGGCGTGATCTTTATATTCCTAAAAATGATTGGTTTTATGTGGGAATCGCCGATTTCACCGCGGGCCGTAATTATTCCAAGGGGCCCGTAGAGCTTGTGAAAAATGACGATCATCACTACCAAGATAAAGTTTGGCTCGATGGAAGACTGGCGTTTTATTTGAAAGGAAAAATTCAAGGCAAGTATCTTTTAACTGCAACAGCTGACACAAGAGAACAGTCTCTCAATAATTTATTTAATAATTTTACCAGTAAGGATCCAACGGAATTATTTAAAAGAATTGATCCCGATAAATATTATCCAGTGTATGGAGATGACAGCACCTTAAGAGAAGATGCGCCTACACAAGGAAAATTTTACGTCAAAATTCAAAAAGACGAATCACATTTATTATGGGGAAATTTTAGAACCAAACTGACAACGACGGAACTCGCACAGTTTGATAAGGGTCTATACGGAGCAGAATTAAAACTCCAGTCTGCAAAAAATATTTCTGCTACGGAAAAAGCATCTTCTCTTAATCTCTTTGCGGCGAGCCCTGAAACAATCACATCAAGAGAAGATTATGTGGGAACAGGAGGAAGTTTTTATTGGCTTCGAAATCGCGATATCACGATAGGCTCAGAGCGAGTGTATGTTGAAATCCGCGATCAATTTTCTGATATAGTTCTTCAAAGAAATAATCTTACTTATAATCAAGATTATACAATTAACTATATTCAAGGAACTGTTCTTCTCAAAGAAGCACTTCCCTCTAAAGCAGATCAAAGTCAACTCGTGCGTGCAGGAAATCTTGTAGGAAATAACGTTTTCTTGGTTGTGACTTATGAGTATCATCCGGGCTTTACGAATCTGAGTAGCCTTACCTACGGTGGACGTGCACAGCAGTGGCTTGGTGATCATTTAAAACTAGGAGTCTCAGCCACTAAATTAAAAGAAACAGGAAATAATCAAGAAGTTCTCGGAACGGATGTCACTGTAAAATTTAATGATAAGTCTTATATCAAAGCGGAAGCAGCTCGTAGCAAAGGACAGAGAACTGAACTAAATTCTTTTAATGGAGGCTATGATTTTAACCCTTATCAAAGCTCTAACTTAAATGGTGATGCGGCTAATGCTTATATGGTTGAAGGAGTTGCCAATTTATACTCTACCAAAAATGGTGAAGGAAAAGTGATTACTTATTTGAGAAAAAGGGATCAAGGTTTTGCCACTAACGGCCAGATTACTCAGTTTCAAACAGATCAAATTGGAGGAGAGCTAAGACTTCCGATTTCTTTTGCCCACTTAAATGCGCAGTGGAATACTAAATATGATTTAAAAGAAGAACTTCATTGGCGCAAAAATGAAGTTCTCAGTTCTGATTTACTTTTTAAACTCTCACAAGTTTGGAGTTTAAGCGTGGGCTTACAAAGTAACGATTTAGAAGATATTTCAGGAGGTTTAGCAACCGCGACAACCGTCAGTGATTATGGAAAAAGATTAGATGGTATTTCGCAAATTAATTTTAAACCAGGCGATGAGTACGATGCTTATGTTTTTGTGCAAAACACTCTCAGTAAAGATTCTACGCGCATTAATAATGATCGTTATGGATTAGGTGGTAATTGGCGCATTTCCAAAAGATTTAAATTAGGTGGTGAAGTGTCGGAGGGAAATAATGGTTTAGGCTCTAAGGTGCGCACTAGTTATAATTTAGAAGAAAATTCAGAAATTTATTTTACCTATCAACTGGATAATTTGCGCACAGATTATGGCACGAGCACTCTTTTGGGGCGCAATGGATCCTTGGTTTCAGGAGTGAAGAAACGTTATGGTGATTCTTCGAGTATTTTTTACGAAGGTCGCTATGACAATGGAAACACTATACCGAGTGGTCTCACTCATCATTTTGGAGTGGATTACAATATCACGAAAAAATGGGCGGCGGGATTTGCGATGGAAAAAGGAGATTTAGAAAGTCGAAATGGACTCACTAAAACTTCGCGCCGAGCTGCTTCAACAAGTGTGAGCTATACCGAAAAAGATATTAAAGCGGGAGGTGCGCTCGAGTACCGCACGGAAGATTCTAATGGAATCACTCGCGATACATGGCTAGGAAGATTTAAATTTTCTTCTAAACTGGGCAATGAGTGGCGTATTACTTCTAATTTAGATATTTCAAGAAGCTCTAACTCACAAGGAAATTTTTATAATGGAGATTGGACAGAAGGAATTTTAGGTTTTGCGTATCGTCCGATTCAAAACGATAAACTCAATATGCTTTTTCGCTATAATTATTTAGAAGTTTTGCCATCCGTTGGGCAGGTAGATCGCAATGGAGGAATTCCTAATTATAAGCAGCGTTTTAATATTTTAAGTATTGATGCTATTTATGATCTTAGTCGAATTTTCTCACTCGGAGCAAAATACGGATTTCGCTATGGTGAGCTTCAAGACAATCGACTGGGTACGGGGCCTTGGTATAAGAGCGATGCCCATCTTGCTATTCTCAGACTCGATATGCACTTCATCTACCAATGGGACATGATTGCGGAGTATCGCAGACTTTGGGCTATGAATGAGACGCAGGCTCGCGACGGTGTCCTGCTTGCGATTTATCGAAACCTTGCTCATAAGAGCAGTTTAAAATTAGGAGTTGGTTATAATTTTGCGGATTTTTCTGATAATCTATCAGACCCTAATTACCGTTATAGTGGCTGGTTTGTGAATTTTGTGGGCGGGATCTAATTAAGTTAAGGCAAATTTTGCCTTAACTCCTTGCACCAATAGTTAAGTTAATTTTCATCGTAAAATACTCTCGTGTTAAAATAGGAAATACATGAAGCATTTTATTTTTTTATTGTTACTTTTGGTGACCAATAGTCTTTCTGCCGCAGTTTGTAGTGTTGGCAGTGCTACGGGTTTAGTGAACGTTGTGTCAGCCGTGCAAACAACGGGTACAGCGCCTTTTGATACAGATCCGGCAGATCCCGCTTGCGCCGTGGGAAGCATTCTGCACACGGAAGGGCTTGATTGTTCCGATACCAATCGGGTTGTGCGCATAGGTCAACAAACTGTGTACCGCGTGACTGTTACCACTTCAACGAATTCGGATACGAATATCACTTTAAAGCTCAATCTTACCAATGGAACTTGGGCGGCAATGCCCGTGGTCTGTACCACGGGTTCAGGTGGGGTAAATACCGCGAGTCTCACCTGTATTCTTGGTACGGGGTCGGCGCTTTTGGGATCAGGGACGGGAATAGGTTCAGGCTTTATTGATTTTACGGCTAATAACGCGACAACTTCTCGCAGAACCCAGCAACAAACGATGCAGACCGTGGCGAGTTCGACCTGTCATCCAGGAACGTTAGCAACTAATACATCGGGACCTGGTATCGCCATCACTCAAGCTCCTAATGTGGAAATCTCGGCAGCGCCTGTGCAAGTAGAGTTTATGAAAATAACCGAAAGTAGTAGTGCAACGTGCGCAGCATATCTTGGTGCTGGATCAAGTCGTGGAGTAAGATCGAGCTACAGTCTCGTAAATGGTGATTCTTCGAGTTTTTTTTACGAAGGTCGCTATGACAATGGAAACACTATACCGAGTGGTCTCACTCATCATTTTGGAGTGGATTACAATATCACGAAAAAATGGGCGGCGGGATTTGCGATGGAAAAAGGAGATTTAGAAAGTCGAAATGGACTCACTAAAACTTCGCGCCGAGCTGCTTCAACAAGTGTGAGCTATACCGAAAAAGATATTAAAGCGGGAGGTGCGCTCGAGTACCGCACGGAAGATTCTAATGGAATCACTCGCGATACATGGCTAGGAAGATTTAAATTTTCTTCTAAACTGGGCAATGAGTGGCGTATTACTTCTAATTTAGATATTTCAAGAAGCTCTAACTCACAAGGAAATTTTTATAATGGAGATTGGACAGAAGGAATTTTAGGTTTTGCGTATCGTCCGATTCAAAACGATAAACTCAATATGCTTTTTCGCTATAATTATTTAGAAGTTTTGCCATCCGTTGGGCAGGTAGATCGCAATGGAGGAATTCCTAATTATAAGCAGCGTTTTAATATTTTAAGTATTGATGCTATTTATGATCTTAGTCGAATTTTCTCACTCGGAGCAAAATACGGATTTCGCTATGGTGAGCTTCAAGACAATCGACTGGGTACGGGGCCTTGGTATAAGAGCGATGCCCATCTTGCTATTCTCAGACTCGATATGCACTTCATCTACCAATGGGACATGATTGCGGAGTATCGCAGACTTTGGGCTATGAATGAGACGCAGGCTCGCGACGGTGTCCTGCTTGCGATTTATCGAAACCTTGCTCATAAGAGCAGTTTAAAATTAGGAGTTGGTTATAATTTTGCGGATTTTTCTGATAATCTATCAGACCCTAATTACCGTTATAGTGGCTGGTTTGTGAATTTTGTGGGCGGGATCTAATTAAGTTAAGGCAAATTTTGCCTTAACTCCTTGCACCAATAGTTAAGTTAATTTTCATCGTAAAATACTCTCGTGTTAAAATAGGAAATACATGAAGCATTTTATTTTTTTATTGTTACTTTTGGTGACCAATAGTCTTTCTGCCGCAGTTTGTAGTGTTGGCAGTGCTACGGGTTTAGTGAACGTTGTGTCAGCCGTGCAAACAACGGGTACAGCGCCTTTTGATACAGATCCGGCAGATCCCGCTTGCGCCGTGGGAAGCATTCTGCACACGGAAGGGCTTGATTGTTCCGATACCAATCGGGTTGTGCGCATAGGTCAACAAACTGTGTACCGCGTGACTGTTACCACTTCAACGAATTCGGATACGAATATCACTTTAAAGCTCAATCTTACCAATGGAACTTGGGCGGCAATGCCCGTGGTCTGTACCACGGGTTCAGGTGGGGTAAATACCGCGAGTCTCACCTGTATTCTTGGTACGGGGTCGGCGCTTTTGGGATCAGGGACGGGAATAGGTTCAGGCTTTATTGATTTTACGGCTAATAACGCGACAACTTCTCGCAGAACCCAGCAACAAACGATGCAGACCGTGGCGAGTTCGACCTGTCATCCAGGAACGTTAGCAACTAATACATCGGGACCTGGTATCGCCATCACTCAAGCTCCTAATGTGGAAATCTCGGCAGCGCCTGTGCAAGTAGAGTTTATGAAAATAACCGAAAGTAGTAGTGCAACGTGCGCAGCATATCTTGGTGCTGGATCAAGTCGTGGAGTAAGATCGAGCTACAGTCTCGTAAATGGAAGAACATATACTTTTTATATTGGAGGTAAATCAACTTCTTCTTCTTTGTTCCATGAGGGGATTACTGGAGCGACTATTATTGATGATCTTTCGGGGCTACCGGGAGGAGGGGCTCACGCTACTTTAATTGGAGCCACTGGTGTTTTAATTGCGACTCAAGCAGGAGGAGAAGGAACTCCTATTACAATTCAAGTTGGTAATAATTATTTTCGTTCAAATTTTGTCACTTCTGTTTCAGCCTCGAGCGCTAAAAACTGCATACATTCTCTAACTGCTCCAGAACAACCAACTGATAGGGTTTTTACAATCGCTGGGGTAATACCTTCGATACGAGTTTTTATTCCCGATTCCGATATAACTTCGACAACTTGTCCGACTTACTATCCCAATACTTTTAGCTCGATTAATGTCGTTGATATAGATGGCAATACGATGCCCGATATTATCGCTAATAATACTGCAACTCTTGAGGCGAGTACTTGTCCAACTCCTCCTGGAGGAAATGAAGTAGTTTATATTCGTAAATTTCCGACATCTTTAACGACCACTTACACATCAGTTTCACTTGGAGCGAATACTACCCTTAATGATAACACTATCCCAGGCCAAGTTTTTCCCGGGATGTCTTATTATGAAAACCTTGCTTGGTTCACAACAGCTGGAGCTGCTTCACCCTTTGTTCTCGTTCCAGAACCAAGATTAAAGGATATTATTTTGTGTGATGTGAATATGACACCTTCTTTAAGGGAGCCTGAAGAAGCCTCTCCGGGAACAGACAGTTCCGTGCTTTATGGGGGAAATTCTGGGCTTGCTGGTTATACACCTGGTACTTTTCCAACTAGCTGGATAAGTGAGTATGGAATTCAAGGTTCTCCAGGAAGTGTGCCCACGAATAATACATGTGGCGATGCTGATGCGACTTGGTATCCAAGTTTATCCAGTGTTCCAAGTGGCAAAGCTTCTATTAATAAAATTCGTATCAAAATACCAGAAGTGTATTTTCCTTTGCCTGCAATAGGAACATTTTCAGGCAATGGTGCGATGGTTTTTTTACTGCGCTGGAAAATAAACCCTTTGGCGACAGGGGGAGGTATAACGGCTTCAGGTGGTATACCCGCAGGAGATAGACCTTATGATCGTATGAGTTGGCAAAAAGGGGTCGGTGGAAATTGGTTTAAAGGATATCCAACACTTATTTCAGCTGGGGCGAATGCCGCAGCGTTTTTTAATAACTCAGCTCCTTTTACAGCAGTTGCGCAAACCGCTTCGACAAACACCTACTCAACTCTTCCAGGAGGCATCACTCCACCAGCGAATACCTTATTTTGGGGGAACTATGTTGTCGTTGGCGTGACTAACGCGCGAGTGACCAAACAAGTATCCACTAATTTTGGAACTTCCTGCACCAGTTCCGGAGCCACCGCTCCTTGCGTGATTTTAACCGGAAGCTCCTATACTTTTGACTATACTTTAACTCCCACTTTTACGGGCCCCACTGCACCCGTGGTGCAAGATACCTTAACCGTCCTAGACACTATTCCCGCCGGACTGGTCTATGTTTCCGGCTCTAGTAAGGTTGGCGGTGTTGTGAAGGCACCCAATCAAATTATTTCTAACCCAGATGGCTCAACGACTCTTAAATGGTTTCTTCCTAACGTCTCGACGAACAGCGCGGTTCCGGTTGTTACTTTTAAAGTCTACGCCGATGGAACGCTGCCCGGTGGAACCACTCTTAGAAACAACGCAAATATTTATTCACAATATGATCCGGTTTCAAATACCGCGGCAACTCTTAGTTACGCCGATGTGACGACGACGGTCATTGGCGGTTTTTCGGTGCAAAAACTTGTAACTCCCACCGCTCAAGAAATCATTGGCGATGTGAATGTTGATTTTACTCTTAAGTATTCCAACACCACCGCGGGATCTCTTGCTGATGGTGTGGATATCATCGATGTTTTTCCTTATAACGGAGATGGTCGAACTCCTGCTTCTAGTTTTACAGGAACTTTTTCTCTTCGCGCGTATCCGACCAATGCTGCTGATCCATCGATGCAGTTTTATTACACCAACCGCGCCAGTGCAACAATTGGTGTTGCTTCAGAACAATACACATTACCAGTGGCACCTACTTGGTGTACTCAAGCAGAGATTGGCGTGGTCTTTGGATGTCCTTCTGGTATGGCTGATATCACGGCACTTCGCGCGATTACGCCAACTACTCTGACAGCAAATTATGTGGGCAGCGTTCTTCTTCCCATGAAAGGAATTGGGGCCACACCTAGTAATGTTTACTCGAACGTTTTTACGGCTAGACAACCGAGTATTCATACCTCCATGGCGTTTTTACTTCCCACCGGAAACGTTGAATCCTCCACTGTAAGGCTAGGCACACTTTCCGGAACCGTTTTTGTAGACGGTAACTTAGATAATCTTCTTACAACGACGCTGCTTGATCCGCGTCTTGCTGGAGTGACGATCACTCTTTTTGGAACAAGCACGACGGGAGTGACAATTTATAAAACGACCACCACGGATGTGAATGGAAACTATCTTTTTACAGATATTCCCAGTGGAACCTATAGCGTCTCAGAGGCGCAGCCCGCGGGATTAACAGAGGGTGGTGCCATTATTGGAACGAACGGCGGATCAACTTCACTTGTTGGAACTAGCACAACGATTTCTAATATTGTTATGCCGCAAAGTACGGACGTGGTGTCTTATAATTTTAGAGAAGAAAGACGCCCTAGTATGACGAAATCAATTTCTCCATCAACGATTGTTGCAGGCTCTCCAGCGACCGTCACGATTACGCTTTTTAATCCGAACACTTCTGCAATGACGGCGACTTCTTTTATGGATCCGCTGGTGAGTAATGTGACTAGTATTTCTAGTTCGCAAACAGCTGGTGGAACGTGCGTTGGTGCAAGTTCTAATACAATCACTCCAAGTTCAAGCCTTATTCGAATTTCTGGAATCACTGTTCCTGCTGCGGTAGCGGGAGTTCCTGGAAGTTGCAGCGTGACGTTTCAAATCACTAGTCTTATTGATGGAGTCTATCCTAATACGGCGCAAACACTGGCTGGAACAGTTGGTGCTGCTGCCGTTACGGGACCTGATTCAAATACAGTGAGTCTTGCTGTGGGCTCTTACCCGGATTTATCTCTTTCTAAATCCGTGAGTCCAACGCCTTATTGGTACCACGGACAAGAGGGAATGGCAGGCGCAGGACCGCTGTATACCATAGAGACGACGAACTCCGGAAGTGCTGCGACCTCTGGCGCGGTCAGCATTGAAGACACGCTGCCTATAGGCGTTGTGGTTAATAACGGCGCGGCAGGAGCAGTGAGCCTTCAAAGTAATACCGGTTCATGGGCGTGTAGTAGTGATAGTGCTACGCCGCAAAAGCTCACGTGCACGACGACTAACTCTATTGCAACAAGTGGAAGTGCAAGTTTTAGCTTTCATGTCAAAGTTCTTGATACTGCAGGACCTGCTGATCTAGTGAACACCGCGCGCATGAGCGCTGGCGGAGGAGATA
>CAYQEW010000017.1:0-19503 GCA_964416605.1 uncultured Bacteriovoracaceae bacterium
CCGTATATTTTTTCTAAAATCCCCAAGATGATGATCGCGAGAGCATGGATAAAGAAGATGATGATTTTTTTCATGGTAATAAGCATAAGCAAGCAAATGAGCAATGCCTAGCAGGTGTAAGATTTTGTCAGTTTTTGACTTGCAATGAGAATGAAATATTAATATGTTAGACAAATGAATATAAAATACCCTAAAACTCTAGACGAACTGGCTTTGCATATAAAACAAAAATCTCCCAGTCTCTATGTTTCCTCTCAAACTTCCACCGTCATCCCCTATCAGTTTATTGAAAAATACCTCTCTCTTTCTCAAAATATTATTTATCTTTCAGAGCTACCAAAAAAAATGGAAATTAAAGATAACGCAACTCTTTTTATTGAGGGGCCCGTATCATGGCAAGACGCTTGCGCCTTTTGTGAATCAAAAGGTTATTCAATCAAAACATCTCCCACCGAACAACTTGCCTCCATTCTGGCAGGAGTTGCCACTTCTTGTACGGGAGAAAGAGCCTTTGGCTTCGGCCCATTTCGAAACCATGTTTTGGAATTAAGCTATTTTGACTTTAATGGTGAATTAAAAAAATTAACGTCAACAAAATCATTAGAAAAATTTAATAAGCTAAGTGATTACCAAGCACTTTATACTCCCTATCAGCAGTTTAAAAATGCTCCCTTTCCTCGCCTTGAAAAAGAAACAGATATACTCATCGGCACTGAAGGGCAGTTGGGAATTATTGTCAATGCACTGATTGAAATAACACCTTCTCAAAATTTAAAATATTTTTTTATCCCACTCCCTTACTGGGTTGAAGACAATCACTCTCATTTAGAGATTTATTCCTTACTGCAAAGCTTTAGAGGCAAAATCATCAGCGCTGAGTTTGTCGATAAACACAGCGTTGAATTCTTAGCAGAAGAAATTCGCCCAAAACACAATGGTGATCTTATTTTCATCGAATTAAATGAGATTTTTTTTGAAGACATATTTGAAAATTTTTTCATGCAAATAAAATCAATTAATATTGATGATATTTGTGAAATCACTCACGCGAAGTATAGCCTCATGAGAACATCTATCCCGCAAGCGGTTCAAGAATATAATGCGTCTCACAAGCTCATAAAAAAAGGAACCGACGTTCAAGCCAGTCAAGAAGACTTCTCTAAACTCCTTGAGCTCTATCAAAATTTCACAAAACATAATATTAAATTTACTTTGTTTGGGCATTTTGGAGATGCTCATCTTCATTTTAATTTTTTACCAAATGAATCTCAAAAAGAAAGTGTCGATCATTTACTCGAAACATTTTATCAAGAAATCGCCTCAATCCTTACTGTATCCCCTTTTGCAGAGCATGGAATTGGTTTAATCAAAAAAAATTATATTAAGAATTACTATAACCAAACTCACCGCGATGTTTTTAAAATACTCAAGGAAAAACATGATCCTCAAGGTATTTTTTTTCCGGAAGGATTTATGAGTCTTTCTTCTTAAGACGTGGATAGAACTCTGTAATAGCTAAATAAATTGCAAGCCCACTCACCGCGATCCAAAGCTCAATTGCATAAAGCCTTCTTGTAACCATTAGCTCAAAGCCAATTTCTTTTGCTCTAAATGCTAAGGGTCCCACATGTCCATCTGCGGGGGTTAGAATAAAGAAGAATATATAAAAAACATAAAAAATTTCTGCTAAAAAATTAATAATAATTAAAAAATGCATCGCTTTCAAAAATGCTTTCATCTAGATCCTTTTTGCTGAAAATTCAATATAATTAGAATGCTTTATCCCTTCAACTTTTATTTGACGATATTTTGCAAAAGAGGGCCAACGAGGAGAAATGAGTATCTCAATTTTTTTTATTATCTGTTTTAATCTGTATATCACCTCTCAGTAAAATACTTTGTTTCAAGATTTCGATCTCAAAAGAAATTTTTTCTTCACCTTCAAAACAACTTAAATCGGGCAAAGGTTTTAAAAAATTAATTTGTCCAAACTGTAGCTTGATAGCAATCAATTCCTGAAAAGAAGTCTTCTCTTTTAAAATCAAGGTATAGGGAAAATAAGTTTTATCATTATAGAATTGCTTCCAATAAGCTGTTTTAATCCCAATGACCGTTTGTCCCATTAAAACTTGAATTTTCTTTCCTAAAATATGGTGAATTTTTTTGGGCTTTGATAAAAAAACAAAATCTGTCAAAAAACTTAAATGATCAATAAAAAGAGAAACAATAGCTCTTTGATCGGAATGATTCATGGAGTGCCCATTAGAAAAAAAAAGGCGGTTTTTTATTTATTTTTCCTGACGCTTTAAAATGAACAATTTCTCCATCTAAGCGAGTATAGCGTACTTCGTAATGCCGTAAATTAGAGGCAGTTCTTCGAATGACTTTTACATCACCAGAAATTATTTGTGCCGGAAAATATTCTAATTTTTCTTTATTTTTTTCATATAACTCTTTATCAACTATCGCAAATTGCTCACCATTTATTTTGGAATCCAAAACAAACCAAATTTCTTCACCTTCCTCTGAAAGGATCAGTCCAACTTCCGTCATTGCAAAGTCAGAATCATCTTGAAAAGCGATAGCTAAGTTCTCTGTAAACTGGAGATCAAAAGCCATAAATGGCAATAACGGTACGCTCGTCAATGACTTCTGCGGATAAGAGTATGTACAATCCTTGTACACATTTTTTTTATTCTTAGGCCTTGTCGAGATAAAATATTTTATTGGAAGAGAAGACACTATTTTGCCTTTTTTTTATATTAACGTATTATAGATGAATGCAACTTAATTTCAATAACATCCCTTATATCATTTTTATTTTAATCTCCATTGCCATTTCCATGAAATGGATTACTTCTTTACTCTCTTTATGGATTGATTCCAAAATAAATGGTGAAAAATCTTCGGGCAAAAATTTTGATGCGCATTTTGAGGGTTTAATAAAAGAAAAAAAGCAGTATTTAAGAAAAGATATTCCAACTCAAAATAATTCGCCTCAGCCAACGTTTCAAGATAATGAAGTCAAAAAACTTGTAACGAATCTCGCATGGCAAAAATCAGACCAACTAGATAAAACAATTCAGGCAATTGCTCTCAAAAATAAATTAGAAATTCCTTCTTCACACTCGCAGGATGTTTTAACCTATTTAAAGGAACAATTTCCCATGACTTTAAGCCTAATGAGTCTTGATCAATGCCATCGTCTCATTATTAATTATTATCTACCCTATCTCTGTTTGAAAAAAATTCCTTTTTTAGCTCGCTACCAAGGAGAACCTATCACGCCGGGAGCGTTGCTTATTGGTTTTGCTTTAAATGATTCTTTATTTATAAAAAAATGGGATCGTTCTTATTTGAGCCTTTTTTCATTTTCCAATTATTTTAAAAAAGAAGAATATTTAGAAGAGCTTCTGCATTCCAGTAAAAATTGGGCCTATTGGACTCATCAACAAAAAATTTTAAATAAGCTTCAAAAGCTCTCTCTTCCCTTAAACATTGATTACAAAAATGCTCTTGATTTTTTTACTCATAGCGACTTTAGTCAAAAAGACCATAAAGCAACCTATCATTTTCTCTCTCAAATAAAACATCCCGATTCATTTCCCAATGATCTTAAAGAGAAATTAGGCGAAAAAAAAATGAGCGAAATTAACGATGAATTTATGAAAATAAAAGAGATGTACCTCTTGATTAAAAACCAATAACCGCCGCCAAAACAATGCTTCCACCGCTTAAATTAAGCTTATTATAATCTTTACCTGCACTATTCGTAAGGGCGGTTTTATGCAGATTAAAACTATCGTAGGTATAACCAAATTCAACCATGGAAAAACGAGTAATACGATAACCAAATAAGGCACCTACACGGTAAGAATAAGTTGGTGCAATTTTTCTCTTACTAGAATTACTGCGATCAATAATATGGGCATAAACCGAAGTAACTGGTTTAATATACCATCTCGGATTAAGAAAAAAACTAATCTGTGGCTCAAACGTGAATGCGAGGGACTGAGCATTCTTTTTAGAATAGACTCCCGAAACATTCTCAATAAAAGGAAGAGAGTCTAAATAAAGTGAATCTCTTATGGCAAAATTCCATCTTCCTTTGGCCATCTCTAACCACTGAACATAAAGTCCAGCATTGTACATATAGTTTGAACCAATTTTAGAAGAACCTAATTTATTTATTTGAGCAAATAAACCTAATCTTGATGTTAAAGAAGGAAATAATCTTCCCACATCAAAACGATAGCCAAAGCCAGTCATACTATCTTTAATCTCAGTGTTCTGTTCAAAATAATCCGACTTATAATGATAATTAAGAGCGACCGCATCAATTCTGGTATGCCACGTTTTATCACGAAAGGTTTCCCCATAAATCACTAATTGATTCCATTTGCCCCAAGTGCCCTCTGTGCCATCTTGTGCAATTGATCTCACTCGAAAAAAATAATTGCCTGGATTTAAAATACTCTTCCACTCTGTTACTTCACTCACGTATCTTCCTACCTGCATTTTCAAAGCATCTTCACTTTTTCCCTGATAAAGATCTACTTCATATTTATAGGCTCCATCAATTTTGTCCCATTCGATAACAACTTCTCTTTCATTGGCAAAAATGAATGGAGAAAAAATAAGGATAAGAAAAAAAAATACTATTTTATTCATTGTTATTTTACCTTTATTGCTTTTACGCCAGGTGGCAGTAACTTTTCTCGACCTGGTATCATGACTTTACAATTAGAACTGGATTGGGTTTCTCTTCCATTCTTCTCAACTCCTCTAACTCTGGCATTATACTCTCCGGAAGAAAGCGAAGAGGCTTGAAAAAATGGATCATTTGAAATTTGATGGTAGACATTATTTTCTTGTTTATCAAAAATATCGACAATATAACTTTTAATTACAGGATCATGATTAGTACTTATAACTATTCTAACCATCCCATTTTTATCGCCGACAATTACTTGATCACAAAGGATATTGGGACTTTTTAAAAGAGGACGTTTCTGCGATTTAAATACATTAGAATTATTTTTTACAATAATTTTATTATCCTTATCAATTCCTTCAACCAAAACTCTGTAATTGCCATCTTCCAAAGGCAAAAAATTATAACCGTTATTCTTAACCGTTATTTGATCCATTATTTTATCTTGCTTATAAATTTTTATATTGTAATTTTGTACTAAGTTATTCGTAGGCCAAACAATCGAAATAGGCTTGATCTGGGTATCATAAAAAGAATCATTCACTTTAAACTCACTGCTAGATTCTACTCCGACTGAAAAATAAAAAGAATCACTGAATGCAGATGAAACTTGACTAGCAAAAGTCTGAACTTTCCATTCATATTTTCCATTTTCTAAACCTGTTAAATTAAAACTATTTTCTTTTAATTCAAAATTCTTATAAGAACTTCCATCTTTTAAAAGAACAAAATTATAATGACTCACATTTTCAACTCTTTCCCACTTTAGAGTGAGTGAAACTCCCTTGCCGCTATCGGAAGAAGGATAAACTGAATTATTGGAAGGCTCTAAAAGTATTGGGGCATAAGGAAAATCCTCATTCACAATTTCAAAATGAACTTCATTACTACTCACTTCATTGCCACTCGGAAGAATTCCTATAATTTTAAGGGAATGCTCTTTTTCTTGAGCATCAATGTTTACAAAATACTGACGAGTATCTGAACTCACTAAAAGATCTTGCTCAAGCTCACTATTATTTTTAAAGAGATTAATTTTAAAATTTTTATAGGGAGTTGAACTCAGCCAACTCACAAGTATTTTATTATCCTTCTGAACTCGTGCCTTAATTAATGGAGAACTAATTTGTGGAGAAACAATCTTTACAACTTCAAAAAAATAAACTGAACTTTTTACTCCAGTAGTATCCTCTACTTGCCAATAGTATTTACCTGGCTCTGACAACATCGCAAAAGCATCATTTGAACCTTCTAATGAAATTTCTTGATCCAATTGGCTCTTATTTTTTCCCCACTTTAAAAGATGAGCACTCACTCCTTCTTGATTTCTCCAATTAAAAGTAACTTTCTGACTTCCTTCACCTTCTTGGAAAATTTGCTCTCCCCATAAAGGAGAATTCAAAGTAAAAGCCTGCTGAGTAATTTGAGTTTTGCCATCCCCTTTAAAATTAACTTGCTGGCCACTTTCAACCATTTGGTTTCCCAATTTCATTTGTCCTTGAAAAACCGTCAAATCAACATTTTCATGAGAACTCACAAAGGAAACAACGGAGGATTTTGCGAGAGTCACTTCTTTTCCTCCGACCAAAACTTTCATATCCTCTTCTGAACTAGATCGCAAAAAGCCCTCTCCTTCTTGTAAACCGATCCCTTTATCTAAATTATCGATGGCAAGTATTCCGTTTTCAGTTAGCTCAAAAACCCCATTATTGGCAAGTTTAATACTTACCTTAGAATCAGGACCGGTTTTAATATAGTCTCCGACATAAAGAGCGTTATTCATTGGCAAACTTTCCCAGATTGAACTATTTTTAGCTTTGTATTCCGTCATTCCAGTATGATCTAAAACCACTGCTGCTTTTTGCTCTGAGTTTATGAGGTTTAAATGATTCGTTTTTGGCTTAAATAAGAGATAGGATAAAGCAATTCCCAAAAACGTAAGAAAAATGGGTAAAATATATTTTTTCAAATTGACCTCTATCTTTAAGGTTTATTGTAAGAAGAAGAACCAGAAAGCGCAAATTCTTTTATTATACCATGTCCAAAAATTAATTCTGGGTTCGTTAAGCTTTATCGTCATCGTCCTCATGTACTTTTATGTACATTCCGGCGATTCCTCTTCGCTTGCCTGCCCATAATTAATTTTTGAAAATGGCATTATTGTACGTTATTTAAGTTCATTTCCATTAAACCGATAAGAAAATGAGGTTTATATGAAGAGCAAAAAAGTTCTTTTTCCATTTTTTCTAAAAGTTTTAATCGTTCTTATGTCTCTGACATTTGTAGTTGGAGTTTATCTGAGTTTATACTCCAGCGATAAAATAAAAGATCAAATTTTAGCAAAAGAAAGTTTCTATCACCTCGTACAAACCAAACTTATCACTGAAAATCTCAATCAACTTGTACAAGGGTATCGCAATAGCATTGCTCAGACAGCCAAAACTAACACTAATACTCAAAAATCTTTAGTCGCTCTCTATGTTTTGCCAATGAATGAAAATTCAACATACTCAAAATCAACACTCTATCCTTCTTCTGTAACCGAAGAAGATTCTCAGATTCTATCACCCTTTCATAATGCAACCTCCAATGAGCAAATTGAAATTGTTCGTTCAGCCAAAAACTCGTTTCTGAAAATGTCTGGAAAAATTGATCCCGACACTCATTTCGTAAGCTATTACTCTTTAAATGAAATTAAAAATATACTCTCCAAAAATGATCTCTCGAATATTGATCTAATTGATTCAAGTGGCATGAGCTTAAATAAAAAAATAGTCTTACCTAAAGCAATTAAAGAAAATGCTGCAAAACAAACTTCCTCATTTCAAATTCAAGATAAAGATATTTACTACAGTGTTGTTAAAACTCATTTTGGAATTAGTGTTGTTTCTTCTCTTGCTTCTTCTGAGATAAATCCAATTATCTCTTTTTTAAAAAATCAAATTTATTTTATTCTAGGGATTGTTCTCTCTCTGAGCTTTTTAATTAGCTTTATTCTTTCCGAAAAGATCACTCAACCAATCACTTCTCTTGTGAATGCAACTAAGCGTATTAAGTCCGGTGATTTTGATAATTCGGATCTTGAAAAAATAAATACCCATGATGAATTTACGACACTTTCCAAATCGTTCATCGAGATGACAATTGGGTTAAAAGAAAGAGAGAAATACCTCAATGTGCTCAATAAATTTCACGGACAAGAAATAACTCATGAAATTATAAGTAATCCTCATATTACAAATGCCAAAAAAAGTAAGATGACTGTTTTATTTACAGATTTACGAAACTTTACAAGCTTATCTGAAAATATGGAACCAGAAGAAACAGTTCTCTTTCTCAATGATTACTTCGCATCCATGATTAAAATTATTAAGACGAATGGTGGCATTATCGATAAATTTATAGGAGATGCCATTATGGCGGTTTGGGGTGCCCCTTATCCATCAGAAGAAGATGCTCAAAATGCCGTTAAAGCATGTCTTGAAATGAGAGAGACGCTAAAAGAAATCAATCAAAAAAGGGCTTTAACAGGTCTTGCCCCAATTGAAATGGGTATGGGACTGCATACGGGAGAAGCTGTTTCGGGAGTTATCGGTTCCGATGAACGCCTTGAGTATACTGTGATTGGTGATACCGTCAATACCGCTTCACGTATTGAAAGTGCCACGAAAGAATTTAAAACGGATATTTTGATGAGTGAAGCAACTCAAAAAGAAATTAAACTATTTCATCCGACTCAATTTCTAGGTGACGTTTCGCTGAAAGGAAAACAAGAAAAAGTTTCTCTTTTATTATACCATGTCCAAAAATTAATTCTGGGTTCGTTAAGCTTTATCGTCATCGTCCTCATGTACTTTTATGTACATTCCGGCGATTCCTCTTCGCTTGCCTGCCCATAATTAATTTTTGAAAATGGCATTATTGTACGTTATTTAAGTTCATTTCCATTAAACCGATAAGAAAATGAGGTTTATATGAAGAGCAAAAAAGTTCTTTTTCCATTTTTTCTAAAAGTTTTAATCGTTCTTATGTCTCTGACATTTGTAGTTGGAGTTTATCTGAGTTTATACTCCAGCGATAAAATAAAAGATCAAATTTTAGCAAAAGAAAGTTTCTATCACCTCGTACAAACCAAACTTATCACTGAAAATCTCAATCAACTTGTACAAGGGTATCGCAATAGCATTGCTCAGACAGCCAAAACTAACACTAATACTCAAAAATCTTTAGTCGCTCTCTATGTTTTGCCAATGAATGAAAATTCAACATACTCAAAATCAACACTCTATCCTTCTTCTGTAACCGAAGAAGATTCTCAGATTCTATCACCCTTTCATAATGCAACCTCCAATGAGCAAATTGAAATTGTTCGTTCAGCCAAAAACTCGTTTCTGAAAATGTCTGGAAAAATTGATCCCGACACTCATTTCGTAAGCTATTACTCTTTAAATGAAATTAAAAATATACTCTCCAAAAATGATCTCTCGAATATTGATCTAATTGATTCAAGTGGCATGAGCTTAAATAAAAAAATAGTCTTACCTAAAGCAATTAAAGAAAATGCTGCAAAACAAACTTCCTCATTTCAAATTCAAGATAAAGATATTTACTACAGTGTTGTTAAAACTCATTTTGGAATTAGTGTTGTTTCTTCTCTTGCTTCTTCTGAGATAAATCCAATTATCTCTTTTTTAAAAAATCAAATTTATTTTATTCTAGGGATTGTTCTCTCTCTGAGCTTTTTAATTAGCTTTATTCTTTCCGAAAAGATCACTCAACCAATCACTTCTCTTGTGAATGCAACTAAGCGTATTAAGTCCGGTGATTTTGATAATTCGGATCTTGAAAAAATAAATACCCATGATGAATTTACGACACTTTCCAAATCGTTCATCGAGATGACAATTGGGTTAAAAGAAAGAGAGAAATACCTCAATGTGCTCAATAAATTTCACGGACAAGAAATAACTCATGAAATTATAAGTAATCCTCATATTACAAATGCCAAAAAAAGTAAGATGACTGTTTTATTTACAGATTTACGAAACTTTACAAGCTTATCTGAAAATATGGAACCAGAAGAAACAGTTCTCTTTCTCAATGATTACTTCGCATCCATGATTAAAATTATTAAGACGAATGGTGGCATTATCGATAAATTTATAGGAGATGCCATTATGGCGGTTTGGGGTGCCCCTTATCCATCAGAAGAAGATGCTCAAAATGCCGTTAAAGCATGTCTTGAAATGAGAGAGACGCTAAAAGAAATCAATCAAAAAAGGGCTTTAACAGGTCTTGCCCCAATTGAAATGGGTATGGGACTGCATACGGGAGAAGCTGTTTCGGGAGTTATCGGTTCCGATGAACGCCTTGAGTATACTGTGATTGGTGATACCGTCAATACCGCTTCACGTATTGAAAGTGCCACGAAAGAATTTAAAACGGATATTTTGATGAGTGAAGCAACTCAAAAAGAAATTAAACTATTTCATCCGACTCAATTTCTAGGTGACGTTTCGCTGAAAGGAAAACAAGAAAAAGTTTCTCTTTACCGGCTTCCAACTTGGAGTGAGAATAAATTAAAAAATGCTGCCTAATGTGCCGATAAGTCGGTATGAAAAAAATTAATTTACTTATCGTTCTCATGCTTTTTTCTTGCGCCCATGAACAAACTGTTCAGGATGACTCTAAGCGCTTACTCAGCGAAGAGGCAACTCTCTTTAACAAAAGCCCTTCAAATCAATCAACGAATCAATTAAGTGATCTTGATTATCAATTAGTTGAAAATAATGATTCCACTTTACCTGAACTGCCTGCGCCAGTACAAAAACCCGAAATACAAATCCCCGTCGAACAAAATATCCCATCACCGATTGCTCTTAATCAAGAACCTTCATTAATCACTATTCCAGAACCCAAAACGCCATTAGCCCCCCCTGTATTGACGATAAAAAATGAAAATGAAACAAAAACGACGACAACAAGTACTTCGGATTTAGTTATGTACACTCCCTTATGGGTTTATATCCCTGTTCCGGATTGTGCTCAGCTTATCCCAAGTAATCGCTATCCAAATGGCGCGTGTATCAGAAGGCATTAAAATGATTATTTCATCCAATCTTTCTCTTCATAAAAAACTTCCTCTTTCGGCATGGAGAAAAATTGCCATTGGAACGTGGAAAACATCTAAAGACCCTAGCTCTTACGGCATGGTAGAGATCTCTGTTTCAAAGGCGATGCTCTTCTTAGAAGAACAAAACAAAATATCTCATCATAAAATAACGATCACTCATTTTGTAGGAAAAGCTTTGGCAATAGTCATGGAGAAGGTTCCTGAAATTAATTCGGTGCTTCGTTTTTCGCAACTCTATCCAAGAAAAAATATTGATGTTTTTTTTCAAGTGGCTTCTGATCTCGAAGGAAAAGATCTCACTGGAAGTATTGTCCGAGACGTCAATAAATTAAAAATCGAAGAAATTGCCCATAAGCTAGGACATGACGCCAAGAGAATCAAGGAAGGCAATGATCTTAATTTCAAAAAAATGAAAACTCTTTTTAAATTTATTCCAAGTTTTTGTGTAAGCTATCTTATTAATGCTGTGAGTTTTATTCAATATCAACTCAATATTTGGTCTCCCCTTATTGGCACCCCTAAAAATAGCTTTGGCTCAATTATGGTGACCAATATCGGAAGTATCGGTTTAGACTACGCCTTTGCTCCTCTTGTCGCTTATTCGAAAGTTCCGATTATTGCTTGTCTTGGAAAAATAAAAAAAACTCCCGTCGTCAAAAATAATGAGATTGTAATTGATGATATTCTCAAAATAGGTTTTACAATTGATCATCGGCATATCGATGGAGTTCATGCTGCCAAAATGGCAACAATACTCAGTGATTTATTTGAAAATCCAGAAAAAATTCTTTAGTCCCAATTAGATTTTTTCTTAAGCGTTCGATCAATAATAAGTCTTGCTAATTTTTCCAAAAGCAAATCACCAGTGTAGGTTTGCAAAAAATATTGCACTTGATTTTCATCGACATCAACCAAATAGAAATGTGTCATAAGGCCTGAAAAATCATGATCTATCAAATAAGCAATACGTTCTTTTAATAAAAATAAAAGAGTATTGTCCGAAGACAATTCATTATTTTGGAAAATATTTTTAATAACCTTATCCATAAATTAGAAGCAATGAGATTCAGCTAAAGTATCTTGATTGAGAGCTTGATTATAGTATTGAGTAAGAAAACTCATCAGATCGACATCTTTTAATTGATCAAGAGTTAAATCAGGATAAAAAACTTTTTGTAACTCAGGCAAATTCTTATGGGCTAAAACTCTTTGTCCAGGATACCACTCTATTACATAATTTTTACGAATAAAGCGATAAAGATTACCACTGCGATTAAGAGCATACTGCGCATTCACATCATCTTGTAATAAAGAATGCCCCATTAAAGGTAGTCTACATGATGAAATATTCAACAGATCTAAAATGGTTGGGGCAATATCGACGTGCTGACTCACCCTATTTAAATTAGGAAATGCCAGCTCTCGTCCAGGATGAAAGAAAATAAGCGGGACTCGAAACTTGCCTGAAACATTGCGATATTCTTTTCGGCTATTGAGAGAAACATGATCTGCCGTAATAACAAATAAAGTGTTTTTATACCAAGGAAGATCTTTTATTTGCTCAAAGAAATTTTTAAGAGCAAAGTCGGTATAGCCTATCGCTTCATGAATTGGTAAGTCACCCTTCGAAAATTTACCTTTATATTTTTCTGGAATGGCGTAAGGTTGATGAGAAGATAGAGTGAAAATACCAGCAAAGAAAGGCTTTTTTGACTGAGTTAAAGTCTTTGCAAAAAAACTCAAAAAAGGCTCATCCCAAATTCCCCATGTTCCATCAAAATCTTTATCGCGATAAGGGTATTGCTCTAAGCCAATATAATGCTTTATTCCGTTATGGGTTGTAAATCGCTTAAACCCCATCGTTCCCTCATGGCCTCCATGAAAAAAATAAGTCTCATACCCTAGGCCCTCAAAGATATGGGGCAAACCGACAAAATGATTTTGTTCATAGGGAGAATTAATAATACTATTTTCATTGAGTAACGGTAGCGAATAGAGGATCGAAGGCACGGCATCTATTGAGCGTTGGCCGTTGGCATGATGATAAGCAAAAAATTTTCCCGCTTTTGCAAGAGAGTCAAGAAAAGGAGTATAACCGGCATAACCATTGCCCTCTCCCATGTATTCTCGATTAAAACTTTCTAAAATTATAATGACAACGTTATCTTTCAGAGGTTCCTTCGAGCTATGTATGGGCTGCTTAAAATAATTATATAAATATTTTTTAAGTTCATTATGAGAATAAGTTAATTTGAAATTCTCTAAGTATTTTCGTTGATAAGAATTAATCACCGAGACTGAAGTATTGAGAGTTAAGTAAGCGAGATCATCGGTTTTAAAAGTAAAAACCTCCGAACTATTAATAACCGAACCTTTTATATCTATATAACCATTGGCAATAACAAATAAAACGATAACTCCAAAAATCCCCATTCCCTGATTTTTATTTTTGGAAGAAGCATACTCATAAGAATCATTGGGGAAAATTTTAGAAATAAAATAAATTGCAAAAAATACTAAAAATGACAGATACCAAAAATTCACCGCCATCTGATAGAGTTGTTGTTTTAAATCATCAAAAAGAAGCAGCATATCATAAGTAAAACGCCTTGATGAAACACGGTATAATTCTAAATCGACAAATCCTAAAATCAAAAAAGGAATGTTCGTAACCAGAAATATGACCTTCAACATCTTGCGATAAGAAGAGCTATTTTGCCACGATGCAATGGGAATCACTGAAAGAATAATATTAACCGAATTAATAAAGATGAGAATATTCAAATCAAGTAAAGCACCTAAACCAAAAGCCTTCGCGAGATCGGACAAGTCACCATGAACAAAATGATTTAAATGGAAAAGAAAAAAGAACAACCTGCCCACTGAATAAAGTGCAAGAAAAAAAAGAATCCTCCAAAATAAAACAATGAAATGACTGCGCTTTACCATCTATCTTAAACTAATCTCGATTTGTTTAAATTTTCCATCTCCCAGCGAAGTTGTTTTGACGAGTTGATCATCTTGAAAGAAATGATGAATCACACGTCGCTCTGATGGGCCCAGAGGCTTTAAAGTATAAGGTTTTTTCGCTTCCAAAACTTTGTCTTTGGCATTTTTGGCGACTTTTACTAAATAAGCTTCACGGTCTTCTTCGTCATGGCATTCCATTTTTACTTTCAAACTTGAAGCAATTGAAAAATATTTATAAAGGTATTTCTGAGTGAGATGCTCTAAGGCAAACAATAAATCTTTATTGTTATCAAAAAGCACATTGATATCTTTTCCCGAAAAATGAATCGTAATAACGGAATTAACATAAGAGATTCGCACAAATAATTGCAGATGCATTTTCTTGAACAAATCAATAAAAAAAGGAGTTAAAAGTCTCTTAAATATAGGCTTCACGAAAAAGACATAATCTACTTTGCGTGGCCCAAAAAGGAAATATTTCTTAGCGCCTGTTTTTACGACGTCATGACCTAATAAAAATTTATCTTTAAGCATAAAATGAGATAACGCTTTTTTACTTGCTTGGGCAAAATCGTAAGACTCCGTGCTAAAACATTTACTGCTCTCTTTTTCTTTGTAATCCGAAATATCCATTACATCATCCTTAAATTGTTTTGGTTCAAACTTTCTCTTTTTGCTTTCTCTCACAGGTTTTTCACGCACAATAACCTTTAGTGTCTTTTTATCTAAATAAGGCTTGGCTGCAATTTTTTTCGCAAGGTCTTCATCACTAAAATTAAATTTAGGAATATCCGTCCCTAAGAGTTCCGAAATTTTATCTAGACTTTCGCAATCTTCATAAGCACAAAAACTGATGGCAATCCCCTTCTCGCCTGCTCGTCCGGTTCTACCGATTCGATGAACATAATTTTCAGCCTCAAAAGGAAGATCAAAATTAATAACTAACGTTATATCTTTTATATCCAAACCTCTTGCCGCTACATCTGTGCAAACCAAAATAGTTATCTTTTTCTCTCTAAAATCTTCCATTAATTTAGTGCGCTGATTCTGGGGAAGTCTTCCTGAAATTGCCTTGGCTTTGAAATTCATCTTCATCAACCACTCTGCCACTAAATGTGTTTGGAACTGAGTGTTGCAAAAAACCATCGCATAAGAATCCTGATTTTTATCGAGAATTCCCACCAATAACGACATCTTCTCTGCGGAGTTCACCATGGCCATTGAATGATCAATATTATCGACAACCAGCTGATCTTCATTAAGTTTTACTTCAACGGGATTTCCTCCAAAACGATAAGCAGTATTAAAAACTTCATTATTGTTCGTTGCAGAAAAAAGGATCAACTGCCTACTCTCACTGGTGGCTTGCAATATCGCATCAATTTCTTTTTTAAAGCCCATATCAAAGAGTCGATCAACTTCATCAAAAGCAATTGATTTGAGATTTTCTAATTTAATAACACCTTGACTTAAAAGATCGCAAATTCTCCCGGGTGTTCCGATAATAATATTTACAGAATCATTTATTTTCTGAATTTGTTTTTCAATATCTTCGCCTCCGATAACACAGGCAAAGCGAATATCGAGATCTTTTGTAACAACTTCAATAACACTCGTAATTTGCTGTGAAAGTTCTCTGGTTGGGCAAATGATCAACGAATGAATTCCTTGCGTCTTATTTTGTAAAATAGAATGAATAATAGGAATAGAAAAAGCTAAGGTTTTACCACTGCCCGTTTCTGCTTGGGCAAATAAGTCTTTACCTTCCAAAAGTATTTCTAATGTTTTTTCCTGAATTTGTGTCGGCTCAATAAAATTTAATTTCGTTAAATTTGCTAACAACGCTTCATGTAATTTAAAATCTTGAAATGTAATACAATCCTCCTATGGATGGCCCTCATACTACATAATTTAAAACATAAAGCAAAGAGGAGACACTCACTGTTATCCATAACAAAATAGCGAACGAGAGCGTTTTAATTCCACATTCTCGCAATTGTTTTAAAGAAAGAGAGGTTCCAATAAGAAAAAGCGCGAGAGAAAGAAGAGATTTCGAAAATTTAAATATATCGTGAATAAAACGATTATCCGTAATAACATAGCTTGCAATAAGGGAAGTAAGGAGATAGCCCAAAATAAAGTAAGGAAACTTAACCTTTCCTCTATCCTTAGAAATTAAATTGTAAATCAAAACCGTGGGGATAATCCATAGCGTCCTTGTAAGCTTAAGATTCGTTGCTATTTTTATACACTCGTCTCCCCAAGAGCTCGCGGCTCCGATAACTGAACTCGTGTCGTGAATCGCAATCGCTGCCCAGACGGCAAACTGATTGATACTCAGATGAAAATAATGACCAAGAAAAGGAAAAAGAATAAGAGCCAAAGCATTGAGAATAAATATGCACGCCAGTGCAACCGAAATAGTCTCATCTTTCGGCCGAAGAACCGAGGAAACCGCTGCAATCGCACTTCCACCGCATATCGCGGTTCCAACAGTTAAAAGCTCTGCCAACTTATCCTCTAATTTTAAAACAATCTGTAACGAATACCCCACCGCAAAAGCCAGTAACAATGAGCCCAACGTAACTACCACTCCTCTACTGCCACTACTTATCGCACTCGGAAAGCTTATTCCAAAACCTAACCCAACAATCGATAAAGCTAAGATTTTTTTAGCGTCAATTCTCCAAGGAACCTTAAAAAAAATACTAAATAGAATTCCTAAAAATAAAGACCAAGCAGAAGGGATTTTTTGACTCATGCATAAAAATGCCAATAAAATAAAAATTAAACGATTCATGCACTCTCATATATTAAATTCTAGACAATTTCCACTTTATGTTATTTAAATAAGCCTATTTTTACAAAGGAATAAAGATGAACATTACTAAGAACTCAGTAGTTACCATGCATTATACTTTAAAAAATGATGAGGGAACTACTCTTGACTCATCAATTGGTAAACAACCTCTTGTTTACATTCAAGGAATGGGAAATCTGATTCCAGGTTTAGAAAACGCCCTTGAAGGCAAAATCAAAGGCGATAAAGTAAATGTTCGCATTGAAGCAAAAGATGCTTATGGCGAAAAACAAGAAGATTATATTCAAGCTGTGCCACGCACTGAATTTGAAAATGCCGCTGACATCGAAGTCGGAATGCAATTTCAAGTTTCAGCAGGTGATCAACCCATGATTGTGACGGTTATTGAAGTAAAAGAAAACGAAGTTATTTTAGATGGCAATCATCCTCTAGCAGGAGTGCCTCTTAATTTTGATGTAGAAGTAATGGATCTTCGCGCAGCGACGGACGAAGAGATTTCTCATCGCCATGTACATGGCCCAGGTGGCCACCACCACTAAGATGTCGGTACTTTGCAGTTTAAAAAATATTAATCTCAACTTTGGTCAAAAGAAAATTTTTGACCAAGCTGAGATGATCATCTCTCAAGGTGAGCGTATTGGCTTGATTGGCCTTAACGGTCAAGGCAAAAGCACCCTTTTTAAAATTATCAATAAAGAAATTATACCGGAAGAATCAAATCCTCCCTTTATTTTTGATAAAGCAAATCAAGAAAGTGACATCTTTTTGGTTCCCCAAGAAATTGACACCAAAACCTACGCTCACTACACCATTCAGAATTTTTACACTATTTTCTATCCCAACTTACAAAAAATACAAGAGCAACTAGATAAGATTGAAATTGAGCTTGCTACCGATTTTAATGATGCCCTTCTCAGTCGCCAAGAAAAACTTTTAAGTGAATTTGAAAGACAAAAAGGCTGGGACATTCAAAACCTTTATCTCAATTATTTAAAAGCTTTTGATCTTAAAGACGTTCATCGCAGTGTAGAAAAACTAAGCGGTGGTGAAATTCGCAAAATGGCTTTAAGCATTGGGCTCAGCTCTCCTGCTCATATTATTTTATGGGATGAACCGACCAATCATCTTGATATCGATACCATTGAAAAATTTGAAGAAGAGCTTTTAAGCTCGAATAAAACTTTTCTGGTTATTACCCATGATCGCTATCTTTTAAACTATACGACAGACAAAATTCTTCATATTGAAAGAGGAAAAATTAATAGCTTCAAAGGTAATCTTATTGAATATATGGAATACCAAGAAGAGAAAGAAAAAGAACGCCTTAAAAATCTTTCAAAGCTTGAGAATCGTCATCGCCGAGAACTCGCTTGGATGCGTCAAGGTATTAAAGCACGCGGAACAAGATCTAAAAAACGAGTAGAGAGTTTTGTTAATCTTAAATCAAGTATTCAAGAATTTAAAAATGCTTCGAAAAAAAGTGCTGAATTGAGTCTTGCACACTCCGGAAAAAAATCAAAACTTATTTTAGAAATTATCGGTGGAGCTTTTTCTTTTAAAGAAAAAACTCTTTTTGAAAATGTGGATATTGATCTCTTTAAAGGAGATAAGGTTGCCCTCATGGGCGAGAATGGTGCGGGAAAAACAACTCTCATCAATATTCTACAAAATACCCTCTCTCTTGGAAAAGGAGTTTACCGAACTCCAAGCGATGTCAACATTGTCGTTTTCTCTCAGAACAGAATTACTCTGCCACTCGACAAAACCCCTCTTGAAGTGGTTGGTGACGGTGTCGATTTCATTCTGCTGCCAAATGGTGAACAGCGCCATGTTATCTCGTATTTAGAAAATTTTCTCTTTAATTCAGATCAAATTCATCGCCCGATCTATACTCTCTCTGGTGGAGAAAAAAACCGTCTTCAATTAGCTCTTTTCATGAAGCAGTCTGCTGATTTATGGATTTTTGATGAGCCGACTAACGATCTCGACATTGAGACAACCGAGTTACTAGAAAATGAACTGAGAGAATACTCTGCTCCTCTTATCATTGTGAGCCATGATCGAGCATTTCTCGACAATGTTTGTAATAAGATTTGGCTCATCAATAATAAAACGATTGAGCAATTTCACGGCAATTTTTCATTTATTGCTCCCTACTTAGAGCAACTCAAACAAGAAGTTGTCATTGAACAAAACACCAAAAAAAATATCAAAAAAGAAGCTGATCAAAAACAAATGACCTATCAAGAGAAAATGCGTTGGCAAGTCATTGAGAGTGAAATAGAAGCTAAAGATGCTGAACTCAAAAATCTTGAAGAGCAAATGGCTCATTTTGATTTTACCCAAGCAAGCGCCAACTTTGATTTCCAAAAACTCACCAAGCAAAAAACGACCTTGGAAAAACAGCATGAAAGCCTTTTTGCTGAGTGGGAGAAGCTTTCTCTGAAGAACCCTTAACATCGAGAGATAAAAATGAAACAAAAGCTCTATCATCTTTTCTATTTTATCCTTCCTCCTTTTTTCTTGAGTTTAATCACTCGAATTATTTTTACGATCAAAGAAAAAAATGAGATCACACATGCTTTTTCAGTCCCACTTGTCTTTTTGAATGGTTTGATTGCAGATACTAGGGTTATCCTTTTTTTCATTCCTCTGGTTCTTGTAGGTTTTATTTTTATTCGAATTCTGCCTTTTGCAATTCGCAAAACAGTCTTTTATATTGCGGTATTTATCAACGTTCTTTTTTGGTTAAGTGTGGCCTTGTCAGAAGGTATGTTCTGGAATGAATTTTCTAGTCGCTTTAATTTCATTGCCGTTGATTATCTTGTCTATACGAATGAAGTTATTGGCAATATTAAGGAATCT
>CAYQEW010000018.1:0-19413 GCA_964416605.1 uncultured Bacteriovoracaceae bacterium
TAAGTAATAAATTCATCAAAGGAAAAGTAACTGCTATAAAAGTTCGCCAAACTTGTCCCTTCAAATAAATCACCTGAAACACTCGACATAGAAGCAGAAAATAAAGGGTGATTTATGTCCATCATCTCAAAAAGAAGATGATGCACTTCATGTCTAGTGGCCACATCAATATGTCCGCGCACAGCATCCAAAACACTTGTGACAACATTATTTTCCCAATAAAGACCTCCGCCAATACCAGTAAGCGGGTAAGAAACAAATAATTGAGTATCATCCATTTGACTTATTTTATAGGCGAGACGATTAAGAATATGTCCCTTCGAATCAGGCATAATAAGAATTGCGTCAGCTCCATCTAATTTCGTTTTCTTGTAATCAATACCTCTTTGGTCCATCGATTGAATGAGTAAAGAGTGAATGTACTCGGTTTTATCAGCTTTGCTGATATCTTCTGCCTCAGAGATAATTTTTATTTTTTTTTCTTCCACGGAAAAAAAACTATTGCATGTGACTTCTGCCAAAGAATAATGAGCGATTAAAACAAGAAGAATTCTACATAAAAAATTCATGGGCTCACTATAAAAAATTAAGAGAAATAATCATATTAATTAATGAGAACGTGTAATTTTTACAGGATTGCTTTATCCATGGGCCAAATTCTTTCAAGTTATATATAAAAAAACCAACAAGGAGAAAATATGAAATTATTCATTTTATTCACTGCTTTATTTATCGGATCACTCGCACAAGCTAAAACCTGTTATCAGTTAAGCAAAGATGGTTTGTCTTTTTCCAGAACACCTCAACTTCTGTGTATTAATACAAAAAGTGATGCTTTTGGTGAAAGCTACGAAGCTTCTCTAGAGATTCAAAATCCTTCAGGAGTCTCTAAAGTTGCCACCTATTTTTTTAGTAAACTCGTTATGGCTAAATGTTATGGATGTAATATGAATAAATACTCAAATACGACAGAGTCTTTAATTAATGACATCACGCAAATAAAGTTTGATGGGAGCTACAACGATCTAGGAGAATCTGGAACTGTTACAATTGGAACCAAGACTCTCTATTACATGAGAAAGAAATAATATAATAAATCAGCTGGGATTATTTTTTCCCAGCTAATTTAATTCTTGCTTCTGATCTTTCTAATTTTCTTGAGTATTTTGTGTATTCTTCTTCCGTTAATGTCGAAGCAGAGAGCATTTGAGTTGCTTTAGCTTTTGCCTTTTCAGCTCTTGCTAAATCAATTTTTTCCGCCGCTTCACTTGTAGCCGTCAAAACACTAATTTTATCGCCTAACACTTTACATACGCCCACGGTGACATGAAAGTAATGATTATGATTACTTAAATCCACCGCGGTCAGTATACCTGAGGATAACTCGGTTAAAATATGAGTATGGTCTTTTAGAACATTGATTTCACCTTTAACAGTGGGCACAAACAAAGCTTTACAAGAAAACTTTTGCAGTACCACACCTTGAGGAGTTAAAATATCTAAACTAAAAGCACTCATACTTCTCCCTATTTACCTTCGCTTAATTTTTTTGCTTTTTCTCTTACCATATCAAGATTTCCAACAAGGTAAAATGCTTGCTCTGGAAGATCATCAACTTCACCAGCTAGAATTGATTTAAATGAAGCAATCGTATCTTCAATTTTTACAAATTGCCCAGAAATACCCGTAAATTGCTCTGCCACAAAGAATGGTTGAGAGAGAAATTTTTGTACTTTTCTTGCTCTTGCCACCAACAATTTGTCATCCTCAGATAATTCATCCATACCTAGAATGGCGATAATATCTTGAAGCTCTTTATATTTTTGTAAAATAGCTTGCACGTCGCGAGCTACTTTATAATGCTCTTCTCCAACAATTGCCGGAGTTAGAACCGTTGATGATGAACTCAGTGGATCAACCGCTGGATAAATTCCAAGCTCGGCGATAGATCTTGAAAGTTCTGTTGTCGCATCTAAGTGAGCAAACGTCGTTGCAGGCGCTGGATCTGTATAGTCATCCGCAGGAACATAAACTGCTTGAATTGAAGTAATAGAGCCATCTTTAGTCGATGTAATACGTTCCTGCATTGCTCCCATTTCCGTCGAAAGAGTTGGCTGATAACCAACCGCTGAAGGAATACGACCTAGAAGTGCTGAAACCTCAGAACCCGCTTGAGTAAAGCGGAAGATATTATCAACGAAAAACAACACGTCTTGTTTTTCTTCATCTCTAAAATACTCTGCAACTGAAAGTCCAGTTAAAGCAACTCTCGCTCTCGCTCCAGGTGGCTCGTTCATCTGGCCGTACACCAGTGCCGTTTTATTGATAACTCCCGAATCTTTCATTTCATGATAAAGATCGTTTCCTTCTCTTGTACGCTCACCTACTCCCGCAAACACTGAGAACCCACCGTGTTGAGTCGCAATATTGTTAATAAGCTCCATAATAAGAACCGTCTTTCCAACTCCCGCTCCACCGAATAAACCAATCTTTCCACCTTTTAAATAAGGAGCGAGAAGATCGATAACTTTAATTCCGGTGTAGAATGGCTCTAACTTTGTTGATTGATCTGCAAAGCTTGGTGCTGGTCTATGGATATCATAGGTTTTTTTCGCATTAACTGGACCTGCCTCATCAACCGGCTGTCCAATAACATTAATAATTCTTCCTAAACATTCTCTTCCAACTGGAGTCTGAATAGGTTTTCCTGTATCCTTCACTTCTTGTCCGCGAGCCAAACCTTCCGTTGCATCCATCGCAATACAACGAACAATGTTGTTTCCAAGATGAGAAGAAACTTCAACCACGAGATTGTCATTTCCACCTGGTAAGTTGGCATTCGTTAAAGTAAGAGCATTGTAAATGTTGGGTAAAACTCCACCCGGAAATTCCACGTCAACGACGGGCCCCATTACTTGTTTTAAAATTCCAGTAGTTGCCATTGATTTCTCCTTAAGCGTTTAAAGACTCAGCTCCCGAAACAACTTCAATAAGTTCCGTTGTAATCGCAGCCTGTCTTAATTTATTCATTTTAAGTGTTAAACTATTTGTCATTTCTTTACTATTTTTGGAAGCGTTTTCCATTGCACTCATACGTGCTCCGTGCTCTGAAGCAATCGCATCATAAAGCGCTGTCTGCACTGAGTTCGCGTACACTTCAGGAACCAATTGATCTAAAATTTCTTTTGCCGAAGGCTCATATTTAAAATCAAAAGGAAATTCTTTTTGTGATTGTTCCTTAGAGTCTTGGGTCAAAGTCAAAGGGAGAAGTTTTTTGACATCTGAATTAAAATTAATAGCAGATAAAAACTCATTATAAGCAACGTACACTTCGCCAACTTCTCCCGATCTAAATTGAAAAGCTAATTCATTGGCAATATTTTTAATTTCTTGAATAGAAGGATCTAGTTTCTCAAATTTAAAAGTTTTACCAACATTATATTCTTTGCTGATTAAATCGCGAACTTTTTTACCTACAAAATAAAGTTTTACTTTACTGCTATCAGTAGACTCTAAAAATTTTCTTACTTTTTTCGCAAGCCCAGAATTGTAAGCTCCACAAAGTCCTTTATCTGCACTAATCACTAAAAGAATTTTATAGTCAGATTTTTTAGGTTCAAAAAAAGTATGTTTGTAATCCTCTGAAATCGCCGCAACTGTGCGCACAATACTTTCAAGTTCACGCGTATAAGGCTTTAACCCTTGAATACGAGACTGAGCACGAGATAATTTTGCAGCACTCACTAACTTCATCGCTGAAGTTATTTTGAGCGTATTTTTTGTGCTCTTAATTCTCTTTTTTAAATCTTTTATATTGGCCATTGGTTATCCTTGATAATTTCTTGACCCTACAAAGTCAGTCACTATCTTAGTTAGTTTGTCTGCATTCGCATCACTAATCGCCTGTTCTTTTGTCATATCATCAACCAATGCCTTATGTGACATTTGTAAATGCTCTAAAAGTTCTTTCTCTGCCGTTCTTATCTTTGCCACAGGCACTTTATCGAAAAGTCCTTTAGTTCCAGCAAAAATTGAAACGACTTGATCAATAACTTCAACGGGCGCATATTGACCTTGTTTTAAAAGCTCTACGAGTCTTACCCCGCGATTAAGCTGTCTTTGAGTAGCTTCATCTAAGTCTGAACCAAATTGCGCAAACGCTGCAAGTTCTCTGTACTGAGCAAGATCGAGACGAAGTGTTCCCGCTACTTTTTTCATCGCTTTAATTTGAGCAGATCCCCCAACCCTTGATACCGAAAGACCAACGTTAACCGCTGGACGTACACCTGAGTTAAACAAATCACTTTCAAGATAAATTTGACCATCTGTAATTGAAATAACGTTAGTTGGAATATAAGCAGAAACGTCACCTTCTTGAGTTTCAATAATTGGAAGAGCTGTAAGTGAACCTGCTCCAAGCGCATCACTCATTTTCGCTGCTCTCTCAAGAAGTCTTGAGTGAATATAAAAAACATCTCCAGGGAATGCTTCACGACCTGGTGGACGTCTTAAAAGAAGAGAAAGCTGTCTGTATGCTTGAGCTTGTTTCGTTAAATCATCATAAACCACTAGAGCGTGTTTTCCGTTATCTCTGTAGAACTCGCCCATTGTACAACCTGTGTACGGCGCAAGATACTGAAGTGGAGCCGATTGCGAAGCACTTGCCGAAACAATAATCGTGTAATCAAGAGCTCCTGATTCTTTTAATTTTTGATAAACCTGACGAACCGTTGATTGCTTTTGACCAATGGCCACATAAATACAAACAACATTTTTACCTTTTTGATTAATAATCGTGTCAATAGCAACTGCAGTTTTTCCAGTTTTTCTATCGCCAATAATAAGCTCTCTTTGCCCACGTCCAATTGGAATCATGGCATCAATGGCTTTAATTCCTGTTTGTAGAGGCTCATGAACTGATTTTCTTGGAATAATACCAGGTGCCTTCACTTCTACTTTTCTAAACTCAGTTGTTTTAATTTCACCAGCATCGTCAAGAGGCTCGCCTAGGGCGTTTACAACTCTTCCTAAGAGTGCGTCGCCCACTGGAACTTGAACGATTTGTTCAGTTCTTTTTACAGTTGATCCTTCAGTGATTCCTTTATCATCTCCAAGAACAACGATACCAACATTGTTACTTTCAAGATTAAGAACCATTCCCTTAACACCATTTTTAAATTCAACGAGCTCTCCAGCTAGAACATTTTTTAAACCATAAACACGAGCAACCCCGTCCCCAATAGTTAAAACGGTTCCTACTTCATTTACTTGAAGACGAGATTCAAAATTTTGAATTCTATTTTTAATGATCGATGTAATTTCCTCTGGTCTCATTGAGCTCATATCTCTTCCTTTTTTTATTATAAATTATCTATTAATTTTTCTAACTGAGAATCAATTGTTGCATCTAACTGTAAATCACCTGCAGTTATTTTATAACCCGCACTAATTTTATTAGACTGTTGATAGCTTAAAATGGGTTCTTTATGTGTTTTAGCTTTTAAATACGCTTTAATTTTTGCAATCGCATCTTGATCTAGTTCTTTGTAATAACCTTCTACCACTCCACGAATAAAGCCTTTTTTATCATCATCAATCACTACCATTTCTTTAAAAATAATAGGAAGTAATCCCAATCTTTTTTCTTCAATTAAATAATGAACCGTATTTACCGTAAGTAGTGATAAATTAAGTTTTGAAGAAAATTGTGCAAACACATCTATTTTTTCAGAAGCTGAAAATACATCAAGAAAAAAAACATTTTCTAAATCATTCGATGTTGCAATCAACTCACTAAATTTAGTGAGCTCTCCTGTCACGTCCACACCCATTTCAGCACCCAACTCATAAAGAGAATGGGCATAAACTTTCGCTGTAATTAATTGTTTCATAAAGAAAAGCCTTTCGTCATATTGTCAGTTGCTTTCTGTTGTTTTGAAGTGTCACTTGTCACTTTATTTTTTGTTTTCGACACAACTTCTTCTAAGATCGTTTGAGTAAGCCCTGCAAACATTTTATTTTTTTCTGATTCAACTTTGTGATTAAAATCATTTTCTAATTTTATTATTTTTGCTTCCAGTTCTTTTTGTGAAAAATCAGCAAGCTCTTTTGTCTGCACATCAATATCTCTATTCATCTTAAATATCTCAGTTTCAATCGAAGCGTTTTTCTTTTCTTGTTCTGCAAATTGTTGCTCTGATTCTTTGGCTTTTTTGTTTGCTCTGTCTAAAATAATTTGAGTCTCTTCACTGAGTGCAGAAAAATGGCTGCGTAGAGGAGGAAAAACAAATTTGTAAATGATCGCAAAGAAAATAATAAAATTGACCAATGGGTAAATAAGACTGGTCGGACCCGCGTGATGAGCACCATGAGCTGCTTCATTGGCTAAAATAAATTGTGATGACAGTATAAAAGGTAAAAGTTTTATAAACATATTGTTTCTTCCGTTTATTGTAATATTTTCGTAACTAAAGAATCAGACAAGGACTCTACTTCTTTCATGAGAGTTTCTTTGCTTGTTTCATACTCAGCTTTTTGTTTTACTTTCGCATCTTCATATCTTGTTTCTAATTCTGATTCTTTTATTTTAATTTTTTGGTCTAAGTCTTTAGTAATTTCATTTTTGCTTGCAGAAAATTTTTGATAAGCGGCGTTTTTAGCTGCGGCTATTTTTACATTATATTCTGTTTCCATTTCTTTAATTTTCGCAAACTTTTCATCAGAAGCGCCTTCCGATTTTACCGTTTTTTCTAAACGATTTTCTAAAACACCTTGAAGTTTATTAAAAAATAAAATTTTAGTGAGAAAAAACATTACAAGAATAAACGCTAAATTATAAAAAACAGTGATATTAATATCCAGCTGATTCAGAATTCCAGTCAATACTTCCATATAAATTATCCTAAATTGATCGTTTGGAAATATGTAAGCTGTGAGCGCAAATTAGTCAAGACTGGTATTTAAGATAAATGTTATAAACTGTGGGTAGAAGCCTCTGCCTCAAAGCGAACTCCTTCATCCACAACAAGACTAGGAGAATTAATTTTGCCTTTAAATTTAGCATTTTTGCGTATCTCAATGCGTTTTTCAGCAATTAGCGTTCCCTCAATTTGACCAAAAACAATAATAACTTTTGCTTTTATGTCACCCGTCACAACCGCTGTTTCAGAAATATAGACCTCGCTATCAGAAAATATTTTTCCAATAACTCGGCCCGCTATTTTAGAATCACCTTGAAAAGATATTTCTCCTTGGATTTCAGAACCATGTTCTAAAATCCCACCCCATTTATTATCCATTCGATCGGCTAATAAAATAAGTAATAATATCGTTTAACTCTGCTTCATTGTTAAACTTAACCTTCACTTCTCCTGCGCCTTTTGGATTCATATTCAGAGCAAAATGAAAGCCCGTGCATTTTTCCAATTTATTTTTGATTGTATCAAGGCGTGGTGAAAATTCATTTGTTCTCATCTGAGTATCTACATTAGTTTTTTTCTTGGTTGCCAAGAGAGCCTCTAATTCACGTACTGAGAGATTTTTTTGTTTAACTTGATGTGCCAAATAAACAATTTCTTTTTCTTCTTTAAGAGAAGCTAAAATTTTTGCATGACCAAAAGAAAGATCGTTATTTTTTAAAAGAAGTAACACCTCATTTGGCAAAGTAAGTATGCGCAAAAGATTGGCAATAACTGATCTCGACTTTCCAATTTTAATCGCAACTTCTTCTTGAGTTAATTTAAACTGATTAATTAAATTATAGTAGGCCATTGCTTCTTCCACACAGTTCAAATCTGATCTTTGAACGTTTTCTATAATCGCCATAATCATCGTATCTTTTTGAGTCACTTTTTTAATCACAACTGGAACTTGTTTTAAGCCAGCCAATTGTGCAGCGCGAAATCTTCTTTCACCTGCAATAATCATAAAGTCATCACTGTCTTCATTTGGCACAACGATCAATGGTTGAATAATTCCATTTTCTTTAATGCTATTAGAGAGCTCTTGAAGAGAAGCCTCATTGAATATTTTTCTCGGCTGATCTTTATTCGCCTTAATAAGGCTGATATCCATAAGCATTGGATTGTAATTTGATTTTTGAATTGTGTTATTATTATTTGTATTCGTATTAGATTGATTAAGAAGCGCTCCAATACCTTTTCCCAATACACTGTGCTTTGTTGTCATACATTACTCTCCCTTACGCTTTGATTAATATTTCTATGTTTTTCTAAAATTTCTCTAGCTAAATTTAAATAGGCTTCAGAGCCCTTTGAATTAATATCATAAAGAATGACGGGCTTTCCAAAGCTTGGACATTCTGACAATTTTACATTTCTTGGAATAATTGATTTAAAAACACTTTCTTTAAAATGCTCAATTAAATCTGCACTTACTTCTTTGGATAAATTATTTCGACTATCAAACATCGTAAGTAGAATACCTTCAAGTTCAAGATTAGGATTAATAGAATCGTGAACAATTGAAACAGTGTTCATGAGTTGAGATAAACCTTCCATTGAAAAATATTCTGTCTGCATAGGAACTAAAAAAGATTTTGCAGCATTCAATGCATTAATGGTGAGGAGTCCTAAAGATGGAGGACAATCAATTATAATATAGTCATAATTTGATTCAATTTTTTGAATAAGTTTTTTTAATTTTGATTCTCGGGCAATTTCATTCACAAGCTCAACCTCTGCACCGATCAAGTCGTTGTCCGAAGGCACAACATCAAGTCCAGGTAAACATGAAGGGTAAGTAACATTTTGCAAATCTGCATTGCCGATAAGAGCGTGATAAATATTGCGCCCTGAAAAATCACTCTTGCTTAAACCAAGTCCGACACTGGCGTTTCCCTGAGGATCCATGTCGAGAAGTAAAACTTTTTTTTCAGCAACAGCTAAGCAAGCGGCTAGATTGATGGAAGTAGTTGTCTTTCCAACGCCACCTTTTTGATTAGCAATTGCAATGATTTTAGCCATACCATCCCCCTATTTTGCTCAGTATGCTATAAGTTGACTGAAATTGACAAGATTTTTTGTTCCACGTGGAACATTGCCCTCTGAACCTAAGCCAATCAGGTATCTTTTATCGATGCCTTCAATGACAATCTCTCTATTTTCAATCACTTTCCAATTTTTCAATTTTAAAATATTCTCCCATTCTAAATCAAAAAATTGTGGGCCTTTGTAGAAAAAAACTTTTATCGGTGCTGAAGCATAGACTTTTTGTAAAAATTCATTAACTGTTCCAACAGCTTTAAAAGTAAGGCATGTCGGCTGGTCCCATAGGACCATTTCCAATCTTTGATGCATGGGAGAAACATTATTAATTTCTAACTTTTGAGCAATAAGCTTAACTGCCTCTGCTTTTTTTCCTCGAGCTTCCAACCCATAAAAATAAACATCGGGAAGATATTTTGCTAATACGAGAAGGGGAAAACCTCCTCCGAAGCCGATATCGACTCGGTATTTAGCATCTTGTATGGCATTTTGAAATTCTATACTTTCATCATAAGGAAGATAGCTATCAAGAATTTGTTTTTGATAAAATGAATCAAAATCAAGAATTCGAGTAAGATTTAATCCTTTTAAATCATTGGTGAGAATATCAAAATATTGTTGCGCAAAATCTTTCATCATACATTAAAGGAGGCTACATAGGCTAAGGTAGCAGGTCTAATCCCCTCAATAAGCTTGAGCTGACCAAATGTTTCTGGTTTAATTTTTTCTATTCTTTGTTTACATTCAAAAGAAATATTTTCAGATTCTATAATTTTTTGCCATTTAATTTTTACAGAATCGAGTTTATTGACCCGTTCATTTTGTTGATCAAAACGGACAATATAACCTAAATATTTACACTCAATGGCCACGGATTTAATAATATTTTTTGCAAAGGAAATCTGATAGTGTTCTAAAATTTCATTTAAAACAACGATGGGATCAAGAGTTGGATCTTTGAGTAAATCTGCCAATGTAATATTATTTTCATAAGTATAGAAATCTTTTAAAGAAGTTAATTCAAAATGAGAAGCAGTTCTCTTAAAACTAAAATTTTTACAAAATTGTAAAAGAATTGATTTTTCAAATAAATATTTTGGAGCGTATTTATCTAAAGGTTGGTTTAATTCGAATTTGGTTCTATAGGACCACATTCGATCAATGGAATTATCTTCTCTGATATAAAGACGATTTTCTGAGCGAGCTGTAAATAATCTGTAGGGTTCATCTCGCACATTACTCACAAGATCTTCGATCATCACCCCGATATAAGAGTTTTTGCGAGAAAAAATAACTGGATCTTTTTTTAAAAAAGCAAGAGCCGCATTAAGACCTGCGACCAATCCCTGTCCCGCAGCTTCTTCATAGCCACTCGTTCCATTCACTTGTCCCGCAAAATACAAGCCTTCAAATTCTTTGTGTTCAAGGGTAAGTTTAAGGCAAGTGGTGTCCACAACATCGTACTCAACGGCATAACCATAAGTATCAATTTCAGCCTTCTCCAGGCCATCTATTGACTGAATAAAAGCGTGTTGGACTTCTTTTGGCAGACTACTTGAAATCCCACTGGGATACATTGTCTTTAAATGAAGTCCTTCGGGCTCAATAAAAACATGGTGGATATCTTTGTCTGGATAGCGATACGCTTTATCTTCAATGCTTGGACAATATCTTGCACCCACTGCCTTTATTTGGCCATTATACATGGGAGAGCGTTCTTTGTTAGCGCGAATAATTTTAAGTGTTTCTGAATTAGTTCTTGCTAAATAGCAGCTCATTTGAGGCAAAAAGCGTGGATTTTCATAGTTTGCAAAGTGAAAATGCTCAACAGAATCATCGGATGGCTGTTCTTCTAGCTGAGAATAATCAATAGAAGAATTAACTAATCTTGCGGGAGTGCCCGTTTTAAAGCGCTCTGGAACATTTTTAATATGAGAAAAAATACTTTGGAGATTGGCACTTGCTTCATAGCCATCTCTTCCACCCAAAACAACTTCCTCTCCACAATGTAATTTTCCCCCCAAAAAAGTTCCAACAGTAACAATAATTTTTTTGGTTCTATAGGACCAACCATTTTCTGTTTCAATTATGAAATAATCTTGATCATTGGATTTTTTAACTTGAATTATTTTTTGATAAATAATTTTTAAATTTGAAATTTGATTTAAAACATGAGTAGCAATTTCAGAATACTTTTCCTTATCAATTTGTACACGAGTTGAATGAACCGCATATCCCTTAGACTCATTAAGAGTACGAAATTGAATGCCTGCTCGATCTGCCAAAAAGCCCATTATTCCGCCCATGGCATCTATCTCCCTAACCACCTGTCCTTTGCCAACTCCCCCGATCGATGGATTGCAAGGAGCTGAGGCTAGGGGCACATGAGGCATAGAAATAAGAGCAACGTTTAGTCCAAACTGTGCAGCAGCATAAGTCGCCTCTACTCCAGCATGGCCTCCGCCCATAATAATAATATCAAATACTGTTTGTTCCACGTGGAACAATATATTTATTTTGTTCACATTGCACAACAAAAATATCTTACATTGGGGATAACCCTATAGAAAATACTACTTAAGACTACTTTCCAATGCAAAACTGAGTAAATATGTCGGATAATACTTGGTCAGGAGAAACAATGCCTACCAATTCTTCAATGACTGCACCAATTTCTTGAAGCGATGCGTCAATGACTGCCAGGTCTGCTGTTTTTTCTATTAGATCACTATACCTATTCCAAGAGACCTCTATTTCCTGAAAAATATTTTTATGTCTTTGAATTAAAATAGGTTGAGCTTGTGTCAATTCTGAAAATTTGCACTGAATGGCATTAAATATCTGGTCTTTCGCAAAACTTTCTTTATTGGTTCTATAGGACCACCTAACTTCAGGTAATTTTGGTTCTATAGGACCAAGTTTGCCTTCAAACTCAGAAAGATCATTATGAGTGAAGACAATCATATCAACAGATGGCAGTTGTTTTAAAAATTCATCAAGATCGTTCACAATAAAAGGATTGATAACTAAAATACGAAAAAATGACTGATCAATGATTTTTAAAGCTTTCTTGATTCCGACAGCTTCAATAGAATCATAGGAATGTAAATTAATACCTGCGGTATCAATAAGTTCAAAATTATTTCCATTTAATGAGATAGTTTCTGAAATATAATCTCTGGTTGTTCCAGCGATATTTGAAACAATCGATCTCTCATCGTCTAAAAGGCTGTTAAACACTGTGCTTTTGCCCGCATTGGGAAGTCCCAAGAGCACAACTTGAGGTTTAATAATATTTTCTGATTTATATTTTGTAAGATCGATAAAATAATTTATTGTGGAAGCTAATTGTTTCGCGCTATCAGAAAAAAGTTTTTGAGATTGTTCATTCCCTACATCATCACTAAAATCAAATAAAATTTCTAAACAAGCTCTGTGGTATTTATACTGCGAATAAAGAGCTAAAAATTTATCCTGTAGGTTTCCAGATAAAAGTGACAATCCTTGGTTCATGCTGAAAATATTTTGCGCATTAAAAAATAAGTCTAAACCTTCCACTTGTGACAAATTTAATTTTTTATTTTTCATGGCTCGATAAGTAAAGTCCCCTGGATAAGCCATTCTAAAGCCACACTCGTGAATAAATAAATCCAAAATACGATTCACATTTAAGGGATTTCCATGTACCGAAATTTCGATAATATTTTCCCCTGAGTAAGAATGAGGAGCTGGAAAATACACAAGAAGAATTTGATCCAATATATCCGACTCATTAAGTAGATTAATGAAATGCGAGTAACGTGGCTTAATTTTTGAAATTTTATAATCAATAAAAGGTTGTAAAAATTTAAGATTAGAAAATCCCGATAATCGTATCAAATGAACGGCTGTAACAAGATTTCCTCCTGTTATACACGATATAATTTTGTCTTGGGTGTTATATAAAAACTTATTCATCTTTCCCTGTAGTTTATTGCAAGGACTTCGTGTATAGTAAAGCTTCAATTTAACAATGGAGATAAAAATGAAAAAAATTCTAGTTCTTTCTGCACTAGTATCAATGAGCGCAATGGCAAAAAACTACGGCCCAGCGGGTTGCGGTCTTGGGTCAGTTCTTTTTGAAGGTCAAACTAACAGCAAAGTTTACCAAGTTCTTGCTGCAACAACTAACGGTACTTCTGGTAACCAAACTTTTGGTATTACAACTGGTACTCTTAATTGTGATACAGAAAAACTTAAAATTGGAAAACTTAATTTTGTTGAAGCAAATAAATTTGCTCTAGCTAATGACATCGCAAAAGGAAACGGAGAAACTCTTCAAGCAACAGCTTCTTTTTATGGCTGTAATAATGTTGAAAAAGCTGCTTCAAAACTTCAAGCAAACTACAAAAATATTTTCACAAGTGCCAACACTGATGCAAATCATATTGACGCTAAACTTACAGAGCTTTTAAACACTGCTTCTTGTAATTAATTTTATGAGAACACTTCTAACTTTATTCTTAGGAGTGTTCTTTTTTCATCTTCACGCCTCTCCTCTTTTTGAGGAATCGCAATGGCAAAATCTCTTAGCTTATCAAAATAAAAAAAGTATCGCGACCAAGTCAAATTTTTATATTTCCCCAGAGGGAAGAATAAACCCTGAAGCAGAGCTCAATGCTACTATTAAAGCTTTTCAAGAAAATCCAGATAAATATATTTGCGAATTTCCCGCCCGTTATAAATGGCTAAAAGAAAAATTAGCGGAAAAAATTTTAGATTTTGATATAAAACAAAAATGTACTGAACTCAATGTATTTAAAGAGCAACTGAATGCCAAATCTGTATCTCTTATATTTTCTTCTTATTATTTAAACTCTCCAGCCTCCGCATTTGGGCACACTCTCATGAAATTTAATTTACATGATAGCTCCGAGCAATCAAATGAATTACTGGATAGAGCGATCAATTTTTCTGCCACGGTCACAACCAGCAATGCTCTAGTTTACGCTGTTCTTGGTATGGTGGGTGGATTTAAGGGGGAGTTTTCTATGCTTCCTTATTTTTACAAACTAAGAGAGTACAACGATTTTGAATCTAGGGATATATGGAACTACGAACTCAATTTAACCAAAGACGAAATTGATTTCATGGTGATGCATCTTTGGGAGCTCCGTCTCGCTAAATTTAATTATTATTATTTTAGTAAAAATTGCTCCTACTTTATGCTAGCTCTTCTTGATGTGGCAAGGCCATCTCTTAATCTGATTAAACAAAGTAAAACGTTTATTATTCCTGGAGATACCATCAAAACAATGATGGAGAGCAAGGGATTACTTAATAAAATTACGTTTCGTCCTTCAATGCGCAAAAAATTACTCGTCAAAATTTCATCCCTCTCATTAAATGAAAAAAAAGTATTTGAAAATCCAAATGATCTTTCGACTCTTTCTAAAGAACAACAAGCTAAAGTACTCGATACGCTCATTGAGTCTTTTGATTATAAAAATACCTATGAGGTTCTGACTAATAATGAAAATACTTCTAAGAAAAAACAAGAAATGCTAGAACAGCGCGCAAATTTAGGTATTGCATCTAAGCAATCTTCCTATGATATACCATGGAGCGAAGCCCCTCATAATGCCCATGGATCAATGCGACTTAACTACAAAGCGACTTATAATGACCAGTACCATCTCATCAATGAAATAGGACTACGCTTTGCTCTTCATGATCTTCTTGATCCTTCTGAAGGCTACGCTCCGAATTCAGAAATTGAATTTGGCAATATAAAACTAGAGCAGTTTAGCAAAAATAATAAAAATTATTTTGCTTTAAATAAGTTTGATCTGGTGAATGTGATGTCTCTTAATCCATTTGAAAGCTATGAAAAAAAATACTCTTGGAATTTTAAAACCGGAGTTGAAACACTCTCTCATCTAGGGGCAAGACTTCATTACAATACATATTTACAGGTTGGCGCTGGTTATTATTTTGCTCTAAACTCTCGCCTGCATTTTGGATCTCTTTTTTTCATAAAACCTGAATTTTCAACTTATTTTGCTAAAGGCTACTCACTGGCTGTGTCACCAGAACTTTTTTTCAGATACAATGATTCACATCTAAGAAGTAAACTCTCTTTAAATTTAATGCACAGCTTGTTTAATAATAATTACGATTTATATCAAGTCAGTTTTGATAATAATATTAATCTCACAAAAAATTTATCTCTTAATTTGGGAATGAAAAAATCAAATATTCAAGATGAGTATTCAATTGGTTTGTCTTTATATCGATAGTTGAACGGGAATAAAGTGAGTTCGCAAAAGAGCAAACACTTCACTCACCACTTCTGGCGCCACATCATTTTTTTCAAATACTTCAAATAAACTATGTCCTTCATTGAGTAAACTGAGTAACACAAATTGATCTTTGCTTAGCTTTAATATTTTAACGTTGTGGCGCTGTTTAAATAAAAGAGCAAATACCTCTTCATTCCAATGATAATCAATTTCTTCGCTTTTTTTCTCACGATTTTGCCAAATACTCACAATGTCCCACGAAGAAGAAATTAAGCGACTATTGTCATCTAAAACTATTTTATAATTTCCAACTAAGTTCAAATCAATAAGGGCAAACGCATCTTGAGGCTCAAGAAAAGATAAATGAAAAATATGCCAAAAATCAGTTTCAAAATTAGCAAGGTCAACAAGAAAGGGAAAATTTTGATAAAAAGAAGTTTCTCGTAAAAAGCAAGAAAATTGGTGACCATAAAATCTTAAATCTTTAAAGGAAGAAGGATACTTCTCAATATAATCCATACAACATCTTGCAAAATCTTCATCTCCTAAAACATGCCAAATTGACTCAAAATTTTCACGAAGAACTTCAAGCATTCTTGCTTTATAATCATTTTGATAAATTCTGATAACTTCTGATGAACTCAAATTACCAATGGGTACAATTCTGGGATCAATTTCAGGATTATTGAAAAAAACGTTCTCTAAAAAATGATTTTGAAAATTTTTATCGTTCATATCGTATTTTTTTTGCTTTTAAAGCTTCTTCTTGGACGATTTTAAAATCGGGAATATTTTCATCCCACTCGATGAGCACTGGCACTGAGTTTGTGGAAGAATAAAATTTTTGAAATAAATCCCAAACGTTCGAATGCACATAAGTTGAATGCGTGTCAAAAAGGTAATCTCCAAAATCTGAAAAACCAGCTAAATGAATTTGTTTAACACATTGCATATTTATCGTGTGCAAATAATCAAAAGGATCAAATTTTTGATTCACGCTATTCACATAAATATTATTGATATCGAGGAGCATTCCACAGCCCGTTGCCTTGCATATTTCATTCATAAATTCTGCTTCATTCATTTCAGAACTACTCAATGTAAAATAAGCAGAAAGGTTTTCAAAAATAAGTTCTCTTTGTAAATAATCTTGTACTTTTAAAATTCGATCGCAAACATGCTTCAAATTTTTTTGATCATAGGAAAATGGAAGTAGGTTATGAAGATTATGTGCATTCTTACCAGTCCAACACAAGTGATCTGAAACTAAAAAAGGATCAATAATCTGATACAACTCCTTGAGCTTGGAAAGGTATGCAAAATCTAAATCATCTTCTGCTGCAATGGATAGTGATACACCGTGTAAAGCAATGGGAAATCTCTGGCGCATTTTTTCTAGAATATAAAAAGGACGGCCCCTAGTATGAAGAAAATTTTCAGAAATTGCCTCAAAAAAATCAATTTCTATGGGCTCATCACTTTCAAAATAGGGAAAATGGAGGTGGCGAAGACCCACCCCTACAGAAATATTATTTTTTAACAATTGGTTCAAACTTACCTTTTTGTAAATCACAATCTTCTTTAGTCATTTTTTTAAAACCAGTTCCCTTGCAACTATTTTTTCCTGCACATGTATTCTTCGCAGAGCATCCAGATTGACCATTGCAAGCATTTGTCATACCAGCACAATCACCATGTCCCTTGCAAGTATTCACTCCAGAGCATTTCCCTACTTCAGAAATCTTTGCATCAACAGTTGTTGTGCAAGATGATACCGAAAGAAGACCTGTCATTGCCGCCAGTAAAAGTGCATTTTTTTTTGTTCCCATAAATTACCTCCTTATATGGTTTTATTATTTTAATTAGTGTCTTCAACGCTTCAATTATTACACTAGAACTTTAAAAAAAATACTATATATTAAAAAAATGAATTATGAAAAAAAATGCAGCTTAGTTCATCAGTATACATCAAGTCTTTATCGCTTATCCTTAAGCCTTGGATTTTCCGCCAATGATTCAGAAGAAATTGTGCAAAACACCTGGACAACTTTTTTTGGTAATATAAATAATTTTGAAGGGCGATCTACTTTAAAAACTTACCTCTTTGGTATTCTTTATTTGAAGGCAAAAGAATTTTCCAGACAAAGTTTTAAATTTTTTAAAATGGAATCGATTGATCATTATATGGAACAATCTTTTGATAATACTTTGCACTGGAGTCAAACTCCAATGTCTCCCCACGATTTTTCTGAAAAAATTGAAGTTTTAAATATTATTGAAAGCTGCCTTGAAGATATTCCTCTTAATTACAAAATGGCATTTATTTTAAAAGAGATTGAAGAGGAAAGTACACAGGCAATTTGTCATCTATTGGGTCTAACCACAAATAATCTCGGGGTTCTTCTATTTCGAGCAAAAAATAAATTAAAATTATGTATCGAGGCAAAAATACAATGAATTGCAAGCAGGCGATGAATATCATTAGCTCAAGTGAATCTCTATCTATATCAAAAAAAATGAGTTTATATTTTCATTTAGTCATCTGTAGAAGCTGCATGAGATACAAGAAAATTCTTGAAATCATAAATGGTAAAATTCAAATAATTTTTCATAGTAAATTCCAAAAAAATACTGTCCATTGCCTGAAGCTTGAAGAAAAAATCATACAAAAACTAAAAGATCAGTAGTTATACTAATGATATTTCATAAATCAAAATTATATGTTATAATGAATGTAAGGGGTGGCTTATGATAATATTAAGTGTGGTTGTCGGTCTTACAATGTATGCAGCGAAAAAAATAAAGCTGGCTCAAAAACTCAAACTAGCCCCAGTGAGAATTAAGAAGTAGCTCTTTGCGTAAGATACTGCTGAGCTACTCCAAAGAGAGTTGAAACAAGAATATAAAGACTAAGCCCTGCCGGGTAGTCTTTAAGAATAAATCCAAAAATAAGCGGCATAAACATCATAATTTTTTTCTGAGTCGCGTCGACTGTTGTCGATGGTGTAAATCTTTGTTGTAAAAACATTGCAATCGTCATTAAAACAGGGGTGACGTAATAAGGATCTTTCACGCTTAAATCAGTGATCCATCCAAAAAAAGGTGCTCCAACAAGCTCAACTGAATTTTGTAAAACGGCATAAAAAGCAAAAAAGACTGGCATTTGTAATAACAATGGTAAACAACCCCCAAGAGGATTCGCTCCTGCTTTTTTAAATATGGCCATTGTTTCAGCCTGCATTTTAGCTGGATCATTTTTATATTTTTCTTTTAGAGCCGCAAGCTCTGGTTGAACTGCTTGCATTTTCTTCATACTCTTCAGTGATGAAATCTGTAAAGGCGTAAGCAACAACCTTACCAGCAAGGTAAGAATAATAATAACGAGTCCATAATTAGGAACAAATTGATGAATTTTTTGCATTCCCCACAAAACAGGTTCCGCAATAAAAGCCCAAAAACCAAAATGGAGAGTTTGATTTAAATTATCTCCCAGAGTTTTTAAATAATTATATTCTTTTTTAAAGAAAACGATTTTGCCCTTAAACTCTGTGTAAGCTTGTGTCGTGCGAACTTTAAAGACGCCTTCTTTTTCCATACGAAAAACACTGGTGAGTTTTTCAGGAAAAACAATTCCCATAAAGTGGTAGTGATAATCAATTCCTACCCATTTATAAGCACCTTCTCCTGTTTCATCATCTCCAACTGGTTCATGATTATAACTTTTATCAAGATAAACAAAATTACTCTGAGCTCCTGAAGTGCCTTTCTTTTTTTCAGCAGTTAATTCAAATTGAAATTTTTCTGGTGCAGTTAAATGTAAAGACCACTCCAATTGATTTTTATCATTAATAAAAAAATCAACTGTTCCCAATTCACTTTGTAAAGTTAAACGATTCGGCAATTGTTCTTTGAGAGTCCATACAACTTGCTTGAAGGTTTCTGCATTGAAAAACTTTAAATCAAATCCCTTATTTTCACCTACGATATCAACAAAACTAAAAACAGCTTGATCAAATTTTATATTTTTCACACCGAGTGTATTGCTAATTTCAAAAGAAATATGATCATTATTTAAAGTAAATTTTTCTGTACCTGAAAGTAACGAGGTGTCCGAAGTACCCACTATT
>CAYQEW010000019.1:0-19349 GCA_964416605.1 uncultured Bacteriovoracaceae bacterium
ATACTCAATTGATTCTCTCATGAGTTCGAAATACTCTGCATAATCGACACCTTTTTGAGCGACCAGTTTATTTAACTCAGCCTTTGAGGTGTTAGATTTTTTTAAGGTTTCATTAATTTTTTCTTCGACTATATCATCGGTAATTTTGATATTGATTTCAGAAAGTTTATCGCGAATAATTTGATTGCGAATAATAATGTCCGCCATACTTTTTAAATCATCTTTTGTGTGAAAATAAGCAAACTGGTTTATTTCTTTTCTAAACTTTAATGTCTTAACCATTCTTTGAAGCTCAGAAAGAGTTGTCATTTTAGAGTTGACGATAACAGCTGTTTGATCGATTAAATCAGCAAATACAAAATTTGAAAAACAAAGAATGATAAGTAGTAATTTCATTTTATTTTAATAATTCCTTATTGATAGATATCTTAGAGCCAATTTTTAATCCCTCAAAATAAGCATTCACAATGGCATCTCTTTTTTGATCGTAAATAATTTTTTTGTAAACATTTTTGTTCATATCTTTAAGTTCTTTTATGCCGGTGATCTTAATAATATGATAGCCGTACTGGGAGCGCACTGGTTTGGAGATAAATCCTACTTTCTGACCTTTAATAGCTGCATAATATTCAGGAGCAAGACTTGCGTAGGGTTGGTAACCAACATCTCCGTCGGGAGGAAGGTCCATGGCCATAGACTGAGTTTTGGATAGTTCATTCCATTTACTAGGATTATCAATGAGTTTTTTGTGTATTTCTAAAATCGCTGAATAAGCCTCTTTGAGCTCATCTGGCTTAGGAAAAACAGGCACTCGGTAAAGAATTTGACTGGTGCGATATTCCGGATTTTTAGTAAACAGATCGATAGCTTCTTGATCTGAAACACGAATGTCTTTAAATTTATTGGAAACGTCTTTGGCAACCTGAGCTTGAAATAGAACCTCATTCATTTTATCGCGAATTTGATCATCTTGGTCTGCTTTTTCCTTAATTGCCTTCTGAATGGTGAGTTTGCGTTGAATCAATTCATTGAGAGAGTTTTCTTTAGAGACTTTTTTACTTCCTACAACGAAAAGTTTTTGGGCATGATAGGCATCGAGATCAAATTTAGTAATTTTTTCGCCGTTAACAGTTGCGATAGCGGGTGACTCTGGGGGAGTTTGCGCTAAGCCCTGTATAGAGAAAAGAGAAATCATAAGTATGATGTTTTTCATGTTTTATCCTTGTTATCTGTAAATAATACACGTTGTCCCTATTCATGCAAAGAAAATAGAGAAATTTACCTTATTTTGACCGTGAATTCCTTATATGTTTCATCACTTTCTCTACTTTGAGCTATGAAAATATTACATGGTTTATAGAAACTTACTTACTTTATTGATAGAAACATCGGCAATTCTTATTGGGAGAGATTAATGAAATTAATTACCTTTTTGTTTGTGTTGACCTTCTCTGTAGCTGCTTTCGCGCAGAAAATAAAAATGGATAATGGTTTAGAGTTTAATTTTATTAAAACTCCTAGGGCGGAGTTTCTGGTTAAATTGAACGGAGAAAAAGTTGATGAGCTTGTAACTGATTTCAAGTTTATTCCAGCGGGCGGATTAAATGAGAGAGACCAATTGTTTTTTAAAACCACTAAAGGTGAAATTTATCACGTCGACAATAATTTTATTGATGAAGGTAAACAAATTACAAAAGTAATTACATTAAAAGAGGAATTTGCAGCAGGTTTTCCTTTATCTAAAATAAAAACCGCTCTTTTTTCTGATCCCAATTCTGGTTTTGAGCAAGTTGGTTATGTTCTCTATAATGAAGAAACAGATAGAGCATTGGTTTATAATTATAATGGTAAGCAAACAGCTATAGTAACTTCGATGTATTCTCCAGTTGAAGAGGGGCATGTTTTTACCGCTCAATCAAAATTTAACCTTCATTTATCGGAAAGAACGACTTATTTTCAAGTCGGTACGTCAACGCTTGCTTTCGATGCGAAAAGTTCTGGTGACTTGGTTGTTCCTTATATTAAAACCGCTGAAGGAAAAATGACCGATGATATTGAGGGAGAGCTTAAGAAAGATTTTACGATTCTTACCAAAAAAGATTTAACTCCTAAACAAATTGCAGAAGCTAAGTCTTTTGTGGGTTCTCAAGATTTCACGAATATTTTAGAAGATTTTATTAGAGGCAGTGTGGCGGTTTTAGGTGAGGCAGGAGAGGGGAAGACCTATATCTGCCAACAATTTTACAATGCTGCTCTTGCGGGTCTTATTCCACAACTTAAAGGAGTTGAGAGTGTTCTCGTTATTACGGCAACGGACCTTCAAAAAGGAACGATGTATGTGGGAACCTTTGATGCAAAACTAGAAGCGATCAAAGCTTATTATCGAAACAATGAAGGAAAAACGATTGTATTCGTGGATGAAGTGCATACTTTAAAGGGAACGGGAACTTCTAAAGATAACCCAACAGATGGTTTGCAAAAAATTAAAACTGCAATGAGTGTTAATCATATTAAACTTTTGGCGACGACTACCAATGATGAATATTTAGCAATGGTGGGGGGAGACGATGCTTTAGCGAGACGTTTTCCCAAAGTATTTAAACAAAAATATACAGAACTTGAGCAAAAACTTATTATTCGTAAAGTTATTCAAAACTTTGGTCAACCAGTTCCAAGTGATGAAATTGTCGATAAAATTTTACTTTACTCTAATGAGTTTGATGTGGTGGGAAGTCAGCCAGCAAGAGCGATTAAGCTTATTGGAAAAGCTACGGCTAAAAATGAAATTGCCAATGGCAAAAACCATGCACTCGATTTAGCGACTCTTAATAAGACTGCGAGCGAGATGTATCAAGTAGATCCAGATATTTTAAACAAAGATAAAGTTTTAGAAAAAATTAAAGGACTTGAAAAAAGTCTTGATACAAAAATTGTGGGCCAAGAACTTTTAAAAGATAAACTTATTGAAGCAACGGAAATTCGCTATACCGGGTTTTCTAAAAAAGGAGTACCTCCTCTTAGAATGCTTCTAACAGGTCCTCCTGGAGTAGGTAAGACTTATACTGCTAAGGTTTATGGCGATCATATGGGATTTCCAACTAAGGTAATTTCTTTTAATGATTATGCTGGTCACTACACTGCGGATAAATTTCTTAATGAGGTGGCAAGCGCTTTAAGAAAAAATGCCTTCACTATTCTTATTTTTGATGAGTATGAAAAAGCTTCAATGCCTGTACAAACAGCGGTTCTTCAAATGCTCAATGAGGGTAAATTTACCCAACAAGAAGAAATCGGTGGGAAACAATCTAGAACAGTGACTATTGATACACGCAACACAAGTTTTATTTTAACGTCTAATATGGGCGATCAAGAACTGAAGAATATGTTTGTTCAAGTTTATAAAGCAGAGCGAGGAAAAACAGCTGATGTAAATAAATCAGATGCGGCGACAAAGGCAGAATTAGCCAAAGAACTTACAAAAGAAGAATTGGAAAAACTTTTAATCTCTAAGGGAATGAACACTGCGGTTATGGATAGAATGGATTATATTGTCGCTGTTCTTCCTCCAACGGAAAATGAATTTAAAAAGAGTGTTGCTCTTCATTTTAATTACTTATTAAAAGAGTACGAAGAAAATGTGGGCGTGAAAATCCATGTAGAAAATATGGAAGAGATGCTTAACTCGGTAATTAAAAACTATGTTCCTGGAGACAGCAACAGAGATGCCAATAGACTGATTGCTCAAAAACTTGTTGTTGAGCTTAAAGACTATATGAAAGAAAATCCGGCTAACTTTAAGTTAAAAGAAGTGAGCTATAAATTTAAAACAGAAAAACTTCTGCCAAAAGTTCTTCCTGATGAGTCGACGGATCTTATTCGTAAAATCGTGAGTGTGCATGAGCTTGAAGGACATTGGATGGTAGGAGTTCTTTTGTCTGGTGAAAACTACGCCGATCATGTCAGCATGATTCCAGGTAAAGGTTATTTGGGCTATGTTATGCCAAAAGCTAAAAATAGATGGGGGCATGAATCTGCAAGCGATGTTTAAAAAACTAGTAGAGCTTGAAGCAGGTCATCGATCCGTAATTGCCCATGGTATCTATGCAGTTGGTGGCGGATCAACTGACAGAGAGCCAGGTAAAAGTCCAAGTGATGATTTGGGAAAAATGAATGCTATTTATGATCAAATTATTAATAATAAACTTTTCCTAAGCGTAACGGAAAATAGTTCAGCTGAAGAAAAAAGAATTTTCAAAGTAACCTTGGGAGAAATCGTAACGGTTATGACAGATATTCTTCTTCAGAGAGGAAAAGAGTTAAATATCGCTGGGCCAGTGATGGAAAAATTAAATGTAGATAGAGAGCTTAAGGGAGAATTTCTTGATGCTTACGTTGAAAAGTTAAATGTGACTTTAAAGCTTGATCCTGTAAAAGAATTTACTAACGCTTTTGATAAAGCTTATGCCAAAGTTTTAAAAGGTCAGGGAGTTGTAGATCAGTTAAAATCTTATATGAGAATGCCATCGCAAAAAGAAAAGCTTTTGGCTGATTTAAATGCAAAACTTAAATCTGAATTGAAAGTGGTCTTTAGTTGCAATGGAGCTTTTACAAAATAGGAAGAAAACTGGAAAGAAGTTCAAGAGAATTCAGGAGATCATCGCCGGTGGTCTCCTCTTCAAAAAGAATACTGAGTTCAAAATCCTTTGAAATAGAATATTTCCGAGGACGCTTTAAAATAAAATCTAATAAACTATTTCGATATTTTTCATTTTGAGACAGAAGTGTTTCATTAAATTTTAAACGAATTTTATTTTTCGTCATTTTAATAGTATCAAGACACAGATTCTGAGCATTTACTCGCGCTTTTAAAACAAGAATTAAATTAGTAACAGTCTCTGGTATTTTGCCATAAATATCAGAAAGCTCGCGTTCAATAGAGTGTAATATTGAAACCTCATGAGTATTGGAAAGCTTTTTGTAGTAGCGAAGTCTCATAGCTGTATCTTCAATATAAGTGTCTGGAATATAGGCTGCAAGATTTGTTTGAATATCAATTTCTCTAAAAGTTTCCACTTTATCTTGCAGAGCTAAAATAGCTTCTTTGAGAAGATCTAAATAAAGCTCCAGTCCAATTGATTCAATATGTCCTGATTGATCTCCGCCCAGAATATCTCCAGCGCCGCGAATTTCTAAGTCACTTGAAGCGAGTGCGAGTCCGCCACCTATTTCACTGTAGGTTTGCAGAGCTTTAAGTCTCAGTTCTGCAATGGGCCCTAGTTTTCGATCAGGAGCAATGGAAAAATAGCAGTAGGCTTTGCGATCAGAGCGTCCAATGCGGCCTCTTAGTTGATGGAGCTGTGCGAGTCCAAACATATCAGCACGATCAACTATCATTGTGTTGGCCATGGGAATATCAATTCCCGATTCAATAATAGATGTGGCGATGAGTATATCATACTGGTGCTTGTAAAAAGCATTGATACGGTTCTCTAATTCTTTTTCAGGGAGTTGTCCGTGCGCAATGATAATTTTAGCTTGAGGTACCAGTTCTTTGAGGTATTGATTTACTTTTTCAATGTCCATAACTCGATTGTGAACATAATAAATTTGACCACCACGCTGTAATTCATTTTCAATAGCCTGCTTAATAGTGAGATCATCGTGTTTAATAAGAAAAGATTTAATGGATTGACGTCTCGCAGGAGCAGTTTGAATAAGAGAGAGGTCTTTTATTCCTAAATAAGAAAGCTGCATCGTGCGAGGAATAGGTGTTGCGGTCATCGTGATAACATCTAGGTTTGATTTAATCGCTCGCAATTTTTCTTTATGGGCTACCCCAAAACGATGTTCTTCGTCGATAATAAGAAGTCCTAAATTATGATACTCAATTTCAGAAGAAAGAAGTTTGTGAGTGCCGATTATAATATCTACTTTTCCTTCTTTGAGATTTTTGAGAATCTCTTTATTTTCTTTTGCGGACTTTAGTCTTGAAGTTGATTCAATATTAATGGGAAATTTTTTAAAGCGCTCTTTAAAACTATGCTCATGTTGCAAGCACAGAATTGTGGTAGGAACAAGGATGGCTACTTGTTTATGATCGAGAACTGCTTTCATTGCAGCTCTCATGGCCACTTCAGTTTTACCAAATCCTACATCACCACAGATAAGTCGATCCATCGGGTGAGATTTTTCCATATCGGCATAAACATCTTCAATGGCGCTTGTTTGGTCTTCCGTGGTTTGATAAGGGAAACTCAATTCAAAACTTTTTAATTCATCAGACATTTCAGAAAAAGCAAAACCAGGAAGTACTTTTCTTTTCGCCTGAATTTCTAGTAAATCAAAAGCTAATTTTTTAATTGATTCCTTAGCTCTGGTTTTGGCTTGTTCAAATTTTTTAGATTTTAAACTATCTACAGCAATATGTTTTGAAGCATCCGCATATTTTTGTACGTGGTTTAATTTATAAACCGGAATATAGACACGATCGGAATCTTTATAATCAATCACCATAAAATCACTGGTTGAACCATTAATAAAGAGACTTTCCATTTTTTTATACACACCAATTCCAAAATCAGTGTGGACCACAAAGTCATTTTCTTTTAATGTTGCGAGTTGATCAGAAAAAATATCTTGATTTATTTTTGGTTTTTTTGTTTTATTTCTAGATTTTACATAAAGATCATTTTCAGAAATAAAGATAAGATTTTCATTGGGATAATAAAATCCTTTACTGATAGGTTCTGCAATATAGTGAACACGCTTTTTGAGTTCTGAATCAATATCTAAATCAAACATCATTTGGTGTAATTCATGTTCATTAAAGGCATCATCAAAAGTGAGAAATACTTCCCCTTTTTTAGAAAATTTACTTTGAATAAATTTTAAAATACTGACTAAGTTATTTTGTTTGAGGCTGTTTTCATTAAAATATTTTGAAAGTAAAAACGATGTTTCTTCATTTTGAATATTAATTCCTTGCTCAAGCTGTACATTGAGTCTTTGAATGTAAATAGCAGAATTGCTTTTTTCTTTTAATGCTGAAAAATTAAAAAGAATATTGGGTTCTGGTAAAATACAATCACTCTCGCTGTCTGACTGTGTTAGATCAAAGTCGATGCGAAGTTTTTCTTGGTACTCATCAAGTTCTCTTAAGTTGTGAGTGTGATCAAGAAAAAATATAAAGGAATTATCTTTTAAGTAATCAAAGAGCGTGAGATTTTCCTCACAAAAAAGAGGAGTAAAGGCAGGGTAATTATCAAAGAGTTGATTGTTGCCAATTTTTTCTAAAACTAATTGGCGATGCTCAGATTTTTTAAGCTCATGCTTGCTAAAATTAGGGAGCATTTTACGAAGTGCAATGCCATATTCTTTTTGGCACCAAATATAGGGCGTTGGATTGATGATTATTTTTTCCAAAAGATGGTCATGAAGGGAAAGATGATTTTCACTATCAATGAGACAAATTTTTTCAATCATATCATCGAAGTAATAAATTATATTGCTACGGGCGATGACAAAAATCTTCCACCTTTTGAAACCCTTGACTTAGGTTACGTAGATCTCGACTCACTCTCTCCAGCCATTCAAATGAAAGTTAAAAACCTTAAAAAAAATGATCTTTCTGCCGTTCATATTGACAATAAAATTGCTCACATTTTCCTCGTGAAAAATACTAAAAAAAGTGAAAGCTCGAATTTTAATCAGGCAAAGGAAGATGTGAGAGATTATGTTTTTGCCACCAAGGCTACTGAAATTGCGGACAATTGGTTTAACGCCGAAAAATCAAAATATTTTATCGATATCCAAATATAGCAATGATTCATATTACTCAAGGGCACGAAAGAGGAATAGGCTTAGAGGTCTTTTTAAAATCTCTTCTTTGTTTGCCAACATATCAACACGGTCAATTTACCCTTTATGTCTATGAAGAATCTTTTTATGAAAATCTACAATTTCTAAAAATATCTGCTAATAAGTTTAAATATTTAAATATTCATTTTTTTAATTTTTACTCTCATTCTCCTTCTGATGAATCATTAAAAATAGCTCTTTCGCAAATAAAAGAAAAAGACGTTCTCTTCACTTTGCCAACGAGCAAGGATCAACTTGAATTAGAAAAAAAATTTCCCAAGGGATATACCGAATTTTTACGTCAAAAGTTTAATTGCGAATCCCTTGTTATGTTTTTTCATGGACTAAACAGTAATGTGGCACTCATCACTGACCATATTTCTTTAAAAGAAGTTTCTCCCAAAATCACAAAATCTTATTTAGAAAATAAGCTTCATATTTTAAAAAAAAATTGCCCTTATGAAATTAAAAAATATCTTTTTTTGGGAATCAATCCGCACGCAGGAGAAAATGGGCTACTTGGAACTGAGGAGAAAATCATTCGCCTCATTGGAGAGAACCCAATCCCGGCAGATACTGCATGGCAATTTATGGATTCTCAAACATGTCTTATTTCTGCCTATCACGATCAAGGGCTAGCTCTTTTTAAATCGCTTGAAAAGTTTATTGGCATTAATATCACTTTAGGTTTACCTTTTCTTCGCTTAAGCGTCGATCACGGTACAGCTTTTAATCTTTATAGTAAAAACTGCGCAGACTACACCGGATGTCTTTACGCACTCAAGGAAGCAATGTCTTATGAAATACATTAAAATTCACAAAGCCAGTGTCCATAACCTAAAAAATATAAGTGTGGATATTCCTCGCAATAAAATCACTGTTATTACTGGGCCAAGTGGATCAGGGAAATCTTCTCTCGCCTTTGACACTCTTTATGCAGAAGGACAAAGACGTTATATTGAATCGCTATCAAGTTATGCTAGACAATTTTTAGGACAAATGGCTCCCCCTGACGTTGAATCAATCTCGGGACTTTCTCCTGCAATTGCCATTGATCAAAAAACCTCTTCTCGGAATCCAAGATCCACTGTTGGAACAGTTACGGAAATCTACGATTACATGCGTATTCTTTTTGCTAAACTAGGTAAGGGCCATTGCCCAGATTGCCATGTTCCCGTTATGGGACAAACCAAAACGGAAATTCTCAATCAAATTATGAGCTTTAAAGAAGGCTCGAAAATTCAAATATGTGCTCCCATTGTCAAAGATCAAAAAGGAGAGCATCGCGAACTTCTCACTAAATTTCAAACACAAGGTTATTCTAAAATTTACCTCAATAACGAATTTAAAATGATTGATGATAATTTAAAAATTACTAAAAATAATCGCAACTCAATTGACCTTGTTATTGATCGAATTTTATTAAAAAAAGAATCTGAATCTAGACTTTTTGAAGCCATCGAATTTGCTTTGAAAATTGCCGGAGGCCATACTCGAATTATATGCGATGATAAAAATTATTTTTTTAGTGAAAAAAATTTCTGCCCGAGCTGTCAAAAAAACTTTCCCGATCTTGAGCCAAGACTTTTTTCTATTAACTCCCCCATTGGATCCTGTGAAGAATGCCATGGTTTGGGTGAAACAAAAAAATTCGACAAAGAAAACCTAATATTAAACTCAAGTCTCTCCATTGAAGAAGGTGCGATACCCTCCCTTCTTCGCTATAGCTTTTTCTATCAAATGTTTTTATCTGTATGCAAAGAGGAAAAAATTAAACTTAATATTCCTTTAGACAAGATACCCTCCAAACAAATTGACCTTCTCTTTTTTGGATCAGACAAAATATACACCTATAATTTTGAATCCGATAATTCTGTCTTTAAATTTAAAAAAGAATTTCCTGGATTTATTTCTTGGCTCACTAAAAAATATCATGAAACCAATTCTGAAAAAACCAAAGCAGACCTTGAACTGCTTATGGAAATAAAAGAATGTTCAATTTGTGAAGGAAAAAAACTAAAACCTTTTCCTCTCGCTACATTAATTGGTGGAAAAAATATTTATGATATTGGAAATCTTTCAATTGATCATTTAGAAAAATTTTTTAAATCTCTTAAATTCCAAAGTAAAAATGATCAAATTATATCTAATAAACTTTTAAAAGAAATTAATGATCGCATTGTTTTTTTACTCGATGTTGGACTGAATTACATAACTCTCAATCGAAAAGCAAACACCTTGTCAGGTGGTGAAAATCAACGAATTCGTCTGGCAACTCAGATTGGCTCCGCTCTCTCTGGCGTTCTCTATGTTCTCGATGAACCCAGTATTGGTTTACACCAAAGAGATAATGAAAAACTCATTCAAACTTTAAAAAATTTACGCGACCTTGGAAACTCCGTCGTGGTGGTTGAACACGACGAAGAAACCATGATGAATGCCGATTATATTATTGATATGGGGCCTGGTGCGGGTGAATTTGGCGGTGAGATTATTGCCCAAGGTACTCCTTCTGAATTTATGAAAAAAAATAGTATTACCGCTAAATATCTCAGTAAAAAAGAAAAAATAGAAATACCTAAAAAAAGAAGAAACTTAAAAGAAGCCCTCACTATTTTAAAAGCTACTGGCAATAATCTTAAAAATCTCAGCGTAAAAATACCACTCGGTGGAATGGTCTGTATCACTGGAGTCAGTGGCTCTGGAAAATCAACCCTCGTACACAAAATTATTGCTAAACAAATTGCCCATTATCTCAAAACCAAACAAGCTAAAAACATGAAAGGACTTGAGAGCATTAAATCTCAAATAGTGCTCGATCAGAGCCCAATTGGAAGAACCCCAAAATCAAATCCAGCTACATATACAGGTGTTTTTGATCCCATTAGAAAGCTTTTTGCCTCCACTAATGAGAGTAAAATTAGAGGTTACAGTGCCGGAAGATTTAGTTTTAACGTCAAAGATGGACGCTGTGATAAGTGCGAAGGAAATGGACAGATAAAAATAGAAATGCACTTTTTGCCAGATGTTTATATCACCTGTGATGAATGCATGGGGAAAAAATACAATCAAGAAACTCTCTCTATTCTTTATCGAGGATATTCTATATTCGATATACTCGAAATGAGCGTGGATGAATCAGTTGCTTTTTTTGAAAATCATCCGTCCATAAATCGAATTTTAAAAACCCTGCAATCCGTTGGACTTGGGTACATAAAACTAGGGCAACCAGCCACGACACTCTCAGGTGGTGAAGCTCAACGCATGAAACTTGCCAATGAGTTAGCAAAAACCACCAAGGGCCACACCCTTTATATTCTTGATGAGCCCACAACGGGCCTACACTTTCAAGATATCAAAATTCTTCTCAAGGCGATTAACGATCTTATCGACAAGGGCAATTCAGCAATTATCATTGAGCACAATCTCGATATTATTAAAACAGCTGACTATATTATAGATATGGGGCCTGAAGGCGGAGAAAATGGCGGAGAAATTGTAGCAGAGGGTGTTCCTGAAGTGGTGGCTCAAAACAAAAAATCATTCACCGGAAAATTTTTATCTAAAATATTGCGGTAATTTTTACACACATTGCATTTTATAGCGGACTTTTATGAGTATTTCTTATAACTATTCATAAGTTAAACCGTGGAGTGTCTATGAAATTGATCCTTTTACTCGCTTTTTTTTATGCCCTGGCTTCTGTCGCTAAGCCTATAACATTTAAAAATGGTGCGACACTCGAATTAAAAAATAATGGCGATGTGTATTATAACGGAATTCAAATGGAAGGCACCTTTACAGATGCCCTTATAGACAAGAACTCAACTAAGGTTTTACTAAAAGACTCTCAAAAAAATGTTTTTTATATTTATGAATCAACCCAAGAAAAAACTTTAATTATTGATAATATTAATCCTCATCATTTCGAAATTGCATTATCTAGCTTTTCTATGTTTACCGTAAAACCAGATGGAGTGAATGAAGTAGAATTTTATGTTTTCCCCATGGAAGACAATCATACAATGGTGTCCTATTACGATGCTTTTCAAGATAAAATTATGAGTGAGAGAATGAAAGATTTTTCTATTGAAAAATTTCAAAACATTAAAATAAAATTTAATGCAAACACAAAAAGTTACAGCCTTGATATGTCTTCATGTAACGCATTTTTTATTCGTAAGGGGCTTGGATTCAAGCCTCAAGAACTAGCTATGTACCCGGTGACAAGTAAATTAGGTTTTTAAGCATATGCCAAAAAAAATACACAAATCTTGGAAATAAATTTTGAAAAAATAATTTCCAAGTCTTGGTAATTGCATCACAAATAATAAACTCACTTTTCACATCTATAATTTGTACATAGGAGATTTCTTATGAAACAAATTATCTTAATTGCTCTTTTTTCTTTTTCTGTGTCAGGAGCAAATAATGACAACATACAACTTAACTCTGAAATTACTCCCACCTGTGATGTAACATTTAATGCTGAACCAGTGGCAAGTTCTCTTGATTTAATAAACTCTCAAAGCTCCCTCTATGTAGGCAAAATGACTATTCTAAGTAACACTTGTAGCTCCGCTAGTGTGCATACAAATTTAAATCTCGACGTTCAAGGCAATTTACAACACGACGTAGCAGGTATACCCAATTTCAATTTTTCAAGCTTAAATCTTGTTACAGAAAGTGATCCCACTCCCTTTAGTATTCCGTTTGGAAACCATAACTTTACGCCTGCACTATGCAATAATTGGCTGGAATTTTATATTGATTATTCTGGGGTGCCTGCCGTTTCACTTGTTCAGGGAGCTTACTCTCAAAACTGGACAGCTACTTGCTCTATTGAAAATGAATTATAAAAAATTTGTAAGCCCAAAAATTGGGCTTACAAATAAAAGAATTAACCTTTAATAAGAAGAGTTGCAACGAATCCTAGAATTACTAGAGACTCGATAAGAGCCATACCAATAATTAGAGGTACGAAAAGTTTTTCTTGAGCAGCTGGATTTCTTGCAATACCTTCAAAAGTAGTTGCAGCAGCTTTACCTTGAGCATAAGTTCCACCAAGAACCGCTGCGATCATAACCGCAGAAGCGCCAAGAACTGCTGAAGATTTAAAGCTGTACTCATCCCCTGCCATTGCAAGAGTTGGTGCCATAGAAACAAGAGCGAACATTAGTTTTTTCATAAAAACTCCTTTTTATTTGTTGTTAATGATGGGCATGATCTTCATCATGATCGTGATGAACTTCAGTGGCCATCGCTATATAAACCATTGTAAGTAAAGAAAAAACGAAAGCTTGAATAAAACTCACAAACAAACCTAAAAACATAAAAACGACTGGAACCCCTATTGGTACAAGCTCTGAGAAAGCGCCAAGGACGAGGTGATCTCCGTACATATTTCCTCTTAATCTTAGTGCAAGAGAAACTGGACGTACGACGTGAGAAATAATTTCAATTGGGAAAATAAGAAAAGCCATATACCAGACGGGCCCCATAAAATGCTTTATATGTCCCCATAGTCCTTGAGCTCTAATACCTTCAATATTGTAATAAACAAAAGCAAAAACCCCTAGAGCCAATGTCACATTAAGGTTTTCAGTAGGAGGTAAAAATCCAGGAACAAGTCCTATTATATTGCTAAAGAAAACCAATAAAAAAACCATAATAATAGCAGAATAATATTTTTTAGTTTGATCTTCGCCCATAACTGAAACGCAAAGGTTGTACATGAGTTGTCCCAAGCCTTCGATAGCGTTTCTAAATGTTAATCCCTTATCAGGAATAATCGGATTGGTATTTTTACCCACAATAATTCTATAAGTAAGTCCAACCAAGAGTAAAAGCACGCACACTAAACCAAAAGTAAGTACAGATTCGGAAAAAGGAACATGATGAGATAGATCTCCCATCCAAGTATATCCATTCGCGAATACCGTCATTGGTAACAATGATAAAATCAATAATTGTAATTTCATGGTAGTTTTTTAATACTAAAAAGAAGAATAATCAACTGAAATAGTAAAAACAAACCAAATTGCAAGGCAGAATCTGGCCAATACTTATACAAAAATACCGCAGGCACTATCAGGCATAGATTCTTTAGGACTATTCCCCAAAATATTTTTTGATTATTTTTATGAAAAGAGGAAAATTCCTGAATAAACATCATAAAAAAATACTGATGAAGAATGGAAACGACTAACGCCCCAAATGGTACTTTATAATTTTGAAAACAAAGACTAGAAACTAATCCATGAAGTAAACTAAATAAAAGATATTTTTTTTTATTTATTCTTGTTAAGTGCATAAAAAATAATAATTCCCAAAAAAGCCAAAACAAAAAAAGTAAAAGTAGTAAGCGCAACGACTTTATTCTCAAAAAGAGAAAACAATATATAGGCAACACCCAAAATAAAAGAGGGAAATGCCATGCACATCGAAAGAATTTTAATTATTTTTAAACTTCTACCTTCGGCCATTAATTCTTCGTTTGTATATTGCATCAAGTTTTGCTTCAATAATTTTAATATCTGGATAAACTGACTTTAAAGAAAAAAATAAACTATAAGCTTTATCTAAATTCTCTAAATGCTCATAGGCACTTGCCATATAAAAAATAATATCGACATACTCACTACCTTTTACCAAATCTTTATTTTCTTTCCAATAATCAATACTCTTTTGATACTTCGCCTGAACATAATCGACCAAGCCTCGTTCCAAGGTTGCTGCATTATGATAGGTATTGTCCTTATCTTTTGCAATTTGCTCAAAAATTTCTGAAGCTTTTTCATATTGTTTTGACTTAAATAAAGACAATCCATAGCGAAATAAATAAAAATTGTATTTTTCTAATTTAGGTAAAAAACTAATCAATATCTTGTATTGCTCCGCTGAACTTTTGTAATCATTTTCAAAATCAAAATATATGTCCGCCATTCTATCAATGGCAAAAACTCTCCAGACGATGTCATATTCATCATCAATAAGTTTTTGATATTCTTCGAGAGCCTTCATATTATCTTGAATATAAAGATGGTAAATTTCAGCTTTTTTTAAAATAATTTTTGATCTTAATGTTGGACTTACTCCGCGATCTAGAGACTTATTGAAACTCTCTAGCGCCTTCTTGTAGTTAGCCGCCTGAACATATTCTTCAGCCTGAACAAGTAGGGCACTAGAATTATCATACTGAGAACAAGAAAAACAAAAAAGTAAAACCAGAAGAAGACTATTCTTCTGGTTGATCATCTTCTTCAACTAGTTTTTCAACTGCCACAACTTTTTCATTTTCTTTTAAATTAATAAGACGAACACCTTGAGTATTTCTTCCAATGAGAGAAATTCCTGCAATTTTGATACGAATGACTTGTCCCTTATCTGTAACAATCATGAGATCTTCTTGCTCACTCACTGGTTTAATCTGGACAATACTGCCATTTTTCTCAGTTAACTTCATCGCGATAACACCTTTACCTCCGCGAGAAGTTTTTCTGTATTCTTCTACTTGTGTTCTTTTTCCATAACCATTTTCAGTGATACAAAGAAGTTCCATGCTGTCATTGGTAATTTCCATTCCAATAACATGTTCATCTTTGTTGAGGGTAATACCGCGTACACCTCGAGAAACTCGACCTAGTGGACGACAATGGTCTTCATCAAAACGCACAATTTTTCCAGAAGTAGCACAAATCAACACTTCCTGATTACCTTCAGTAACCCTCACATTGACAACACTATCATCTTCTTCAATTTTTATTCCCTTTTTACCATTTTGATTTATTCTTTCGTATTCACTAAGGTCTGTTTTTTTCACATAACCTTGTTTTGTTGCGATCAATAAATATTTACCCGTTATGTCTCTTGGAAATGCAATAATTTCTTTAACTGTTTCTCCCGCTGGAATAGAAAGAAGGTTAATAACATTTCTACCTTTAGTCGTTCGAGAGCCTTCAGGTATTTGATATACTTTTAAAGAAAAGACTGTTCCTTTATCTGTAAAAAACATCAAGCGATCAAGCGTACTTGCGGTAAAGAGATGTGTCACAAAATCCTCATCAGCAACACCGCCCTTAACGCCTTTGCCTCCACGTTTTTGAGCCTTATAGGTGTCAGTGCCCATTCTCTTGATGTAACCCTTTTGAGTGATTGTAACAATGACCTCTTCATCTGTTATCATATCTTCAATATCAATATCTTCTGAACTACCTACAATAAGTGTTCTGCGAGCATCACTATAGTTTTCTTTAATTTCTAAAAACTCATCGCGAATAATTCCACGCACCAGTTCATCCGACTCTAAAATTTCTTCTAGGTATTTTATACGCTTCATTATTTCTTCGTAGTCGGCGATTATTTTATCTCGCTCAAGGCCCGTAAGTCTTTGAAGTCTCATATCCAAAATAGCTTGAGATTGAATATCGCTCAAGCTATAGACACTCATCAACTTCGCTTTTGCTTCTTTTGGTCCATCAGACTTTTTAATAAGCTCCACAACTTGATCAATATTTTCTACAGCAATTTTTAAGCCTTCTAAAATATGAGCTCTTTCTTTTGCTTTCTTTAATTCATACTGTGTTCTGCGAACAATAATTTCTTTACGGTGATCAATAAAGTAAACTAACTGTTCTTTAATGTTCATCACTTTTGGTTGGCCATTGTGAATAGCTAGAAAAATAATACCGAAAGATGATTGCAATTGGGTTTGTTTAAAAAGTCTATTGAGGATAATGTTTGATGCTTCTCCTCTTTTAATTTCAATAGCTATTCTCATTCCTAGACGATTTGATTCATCGCGAATATCGCTAATGCCTTCAATCTCTTTATCGTTAACCATGGCTGCAATGCGCTCAATAAGTTTTGCTTTGTTCACTTGATAAGGAAGTTCTGAAATAACAATTCGTTCACGATCTTGTTTTCCATATACTTCGATTTCAGCTTTCGCGCGCATTTGAATAATGCCCTTACCTGTTAAATAGGCTTTGCGAATTCCCGAAGTGCCGTGAATTTCTCCAGCAGTTGGAAAATCAGGCCCTGGAATAATATTCATAATTGTTTCAATCGGTAATTGAGGATCATCAATTAATTCAATAAGCGCGCTCATAACTTCGCCCAAGTTATGGGGTGGAACATTCGTGCTCATACCAACTGCAATACCAGTTGATCCATTGATAAGTAAGTTAGGAATTTTAGTAGGAAGTACAACGGGCTCTTCAAGAGAGTCATCATAGTTTGGCTGCCAATCAACGGTTTCTTTGTCTATATCTTTAAGTAACTCCTCCGCTAATTTCTTCATACGGATTTCGGTGTACCTCATCGCAGCAGCGTTATCTCCATCAATTGAACCGAAGTTTCCTTGGCCATCAACCACGACATAACGCATAGAAAAATCTTGAGCGAGACGAACAATCGCATTATAAACCGCGCTGTCTCCATGTGGATGATACTTTCCGATAACATCCCCAACTACTCTTGCAGATTTTAGAAAAGGTTTATTGTGAACGTTTCCCATCATGTGCATTGCATAGAGAATACGGCGGTGAACTGGCTTTAAACCATCTCGCACATCAGGCAAAGCTCTTCCAACAATTACCGACATGGCGTAATCAAGATAACAACTTCTCATCTCATCTTGAATAAGAATCGGAGCTATATTTCCATGATTTGCTTTTACGTCATTATTATCTTCACTCATATTAATTTCCTTTAAATATCTAGATTTCTAACATTAAGCGCATTTTTTTCTACAAATTCTCGGCGCGGCTCAACCTGATCTCCCATTAAAATAGAGAAAACTTGATCTGTTTCAATTGTGTCTTCAATATCAACTTTTAGAAGAGTTCTAAAATCAGGATTCATTGTAGTGTCCCAAAGTTGTTCTGGGTTCATTTCACCTAGTCCCTTATAGCGCTGAATGTAAGCACCTTGTTTGCCCTCAGCAATAACAAAGTCCGCAAAAGAACTAAGGTTATCAAATTTTCTTGCTTCCGTTTTTTCAGCAATAAATTCAAATTTTGAATTTTTATAACGATATATTCCTTCAAAAAGATTTATCAAATCGTTAAATTCAGCTGAAGCAAAAAATTCTTTTTTCAAATAAAACTTTTTAATTTTAAGAGGTGTTTTAACAATAACCTCAACATAGTATTGCTTCGTCTCAAGAGAAAGTGTCATGATATTATAAAAATACTTAACGCCCGATTCTTTAGTTGGAACAAGTATTTGCTTAAGTTTCTCAATGGCTGTTTTTAATTTTTCTTCATCAAAAAAAGAAGCCTCATCAAAAACACTATTCTCAATAACCGCTACAAGAACATTTTTATCATAATGCCTGTCATACTGATTAAGACTTGAATAATAGTTTCTATATTTTTGAACGATAACCTTAGCATCATCAGCAGCAATATCATTTCCATCTAATTTCAAAATAACATTGCTTAAGCTTGTACTTACTAAAAAACTTTCTAACGCTTTTTCGTCTTTTAAGTAACTTTCAACTTTTCCTTTTTTGTATTTATAAAGAGGTGGCTGAGCAATATACAAATGACCTCTTTCAATAATCTCTGGAAATTGTCTGTAAAACAAAGTGAGAAGAAGTGTTCTAATGTGAGATCCGTCGACATCCGCATCTGTCATAATAACAATTTTATGATAACGAAGTTTGGTAATGTCAAAATTATCTTTGCCAACGCCCGTTCCCATTGCTTGCACAAGATTTCTTATTTCTTCATTGGTAAGCATTTTATCATAGCGAGCTTTTTCAACATTGAGAATCTTACCCTTTAAAGGAAGAACTGCTTGTGTTTTACGATCTCTTCCTTGTTTTGCAGATCCACCCGCAGAGTCCCCTTCGACAATATATATTTCGCAAAGCTCTGGGTTTTTTTCCTGACAATCAGCCATCTTTCCTGGAAGTCCTCCTGAATCAAGAGCTGATTTACGACGAGTCAATTCTCTTGCCTTTCTTGCAGCATCTCTTGCAGCGGCGGCATCAACGGATTTTTTAATAATCGTTTTTGCAACACTTGGATTTTCTTCTAAATAAATTTTTAGTTTTTCACCTACTAGTGAATTAACAATTCCTTCAACTTCACTTGAACCAAGTTTTGATTTTGTTTGCCCTTCAAATTGAGGATTTGCAAGTTTAACTGAAATAATAGCCGTTAAGCCTTCTCTCATATCATCGCCAGTTAATGTCATCTTCAGGTTCTTCATTAAACTATTTTCTTTAATGTATTGATTAAGGACTCTTGTTAAGGCTGTTTTAAAACCTGAAACGTGAGTTCCACCTTCTGGAGTAGAAATATTATTGGCGTAACTCGAAAGAATTTCTGAATAAGAGTCGGTCCATTGCAAAGCCACTTCAACTTCATAATCTTCTTTTGATTGAATAAAATAAATTGGTTTAGAATGAATCGGTGTTTTGGCTCTATTTAAGTATTCAACAAACTCTGAAATTCCACCTTCATAAAAAACAAATCACTTTT